>NZ_VFTQ01000010.1:0-185863 GCF_006439475.1 Mesorhizobium sp. B2-8-9
ACCTGTGAGCGCTTCAAGACCTTCTACACCGCACTTGCTGCCCGGTCGGGCTCCAAGAAGCTCGCTATCATCGCCGTGGCAAGGAAGCTCCTCGTCGTCCTCAATGCCATCATTCGCGATAAAAAAGCTTTCGCATGAACACAGTTGCCATGCCGTTACGTCGGCCAGACAATGCAGCGGTGCAGAAAATCCTTGCTGCGGCCGGGTGCCAATTCTGCATCGCCGAGACGCTTTCAAGTCACGGCATGGATCCTAGGGTCTTCGCTCCGCTGCGCGTCGCTTCGCCCTAGGATGACGAAGGAGCGTGGAGCCGCACCACTCCACCTAATGCCGCCGCATCGCCTTAGGCGCGTGCCCGTGCTCCTCGCGAAACGCCCTTGCAAAGCTCGACATCGACGCAAAGCCGCACGCCAGCGCCACATCGCGCACCATCAGCGTCGAATGCGCCAGCAGGTCGGCTGCACGCTTCAGCCGCAGCCGCCGGTAATATCCATTGGGCGAGATATCCAGCTCGGCGCGGAAACTGCGCTCGAGCTTGTCGGCCGACACGCCGAGCCGTTCCGCCAGCTCCGCCATGCCGAGCCTTTCCTCGACCGCATCCTCCATGATGGCGATGGCCGACAGAACCAGCTCGTTCTGGACGCCGGTGCGCAGCCTGAGCGGCATCAGCTTGCGGTCGACGCTCGACCGCAATGGCGAGTGCACGAACCATTCGGCGACGCCCGCCGCGATTTCGGCGCCATAGTCGCGCGTGATGATTTCCAGCATCATGTCGAGGCTGCCGACGCCGCCGGCCGAGGTGAAGCGCTTGCGGTCGATGACGAAGAGATCGCGCCGAAGCTCGATTTCCGGAAAAGCCTCGCTGAAGGCTGCCTGGCTGGTCCAGTGCAAGGTGCAGGCATGGCCGTCGAGCAGGCCGGCGCGGGCGAGGAAGAAGGCGGCGTCGGCGACAGCGCCGATATGTGCGCCGCCGCGCAGGCTTTTGCGGATCCAGCTCATCGCCTCATCGGCCACGACATGATCGGCATCGCCGCCGGAACACACGACGATGCGGTCGACCTTCGGCGCGTCGGCGGCCGAGAAACCGGGTTGGATGACGACGCCGTTCGATGCCTCAACCGTACCCGCATCGGCCCCGACGATCACCCATCGATAGCAGTCGCGCTTGGCAAGAATGTTGACGGCGCGCAGCGGCTCGATGACGGACGAAAATGCCATCATCGGAAAACCGGGAAAAACCAGCACCGCGAAGGTGAGGGGCGCTTCGCGCGGTTCCGGCGGCGCACGGTCGCGTTTTCGGCTGGCGAGGCTGTCGCTCACGTTTTTGTATTTCCCACGTGCTGCATTGGTGGCAGAGAAGACCAAACTGTAGCCGGCCCCTCGGCTGGCTTGCAACGGAGCAACAACACGATGTTTGCGGCAACGGCAATCGACACAAGCAACAAGCCGGCCTTCTACAAGGAGTTGGCCACGCAATTGAAAGCGCTGCTCGAAGGCGAGGGCGATTCCGTCGCCAACGCCGCCAACACCGCGGCGCTGATCTACCAGATGGTGCCCGACCTCAACTGGGCCGGCTTCTATTTCCTCGCCTCCGATGACGAGCTGGTGCTCGGACCCTTCCAGGGCAAGCCCGCCTGCGTTCGCATCGCCGTCGGCAAGGGCGTCTGCGGCAAGGCCATCGAGCTCGACATGTCGATGCTGGTCAAGGACGTCAACGAATTTCCCGGCCACATCGCCTGCGATGCCGATTCGCGCTCGGAGCTGGTCGTGCTTCTGCGCGATGCCGAAGGCGCGTTCGGCGTGCTCGACCTCGACAGTCCGCTGCCCGGGCGCTTCGACAAGGAAGACCAGACAGGCATCGAGAAGCTCGCCGCGATCTATGTCGCGGCCTGTGAGTTCGAGGACGATGATGAAGGCTGATAGGTGAGGCGACCCTGCCTTACACGAACTTCACCAGCATCAGGCTGAAGCAGCCGATGAAGATGAAGGCTGAGAAGGCCAGCATCAGCGGCCGCAGTCCGCGCGAGCGAAGCCCCGAAATATCGGCCTGCAAGCCCATGGCCGCGAGGCCCATGGTGAGCATGATCTGTGCTGCGAGGGCGATCGCCGAATGGATCTGCGCCGGGATCGCGATCAGGCTGTTCAGCGCCACCACCGCGACGAAAGCCGCGACGAACCAAGGCAGCGGCGGCCTGGCGCCGGAAGCATCACTGCTGCCGCGGCGTGCCATGACACCGAGCGCGATCACCATCGGCGCCAGCATGGCGACGCGCGTCAGCTTGGCGACGGTCGCCGTCTCGCCGGCCTGCGAACCGTTCTGGAAGCCGGCGCCGATCACCTGCGCCACCTCATGGATCGAGGCTCCCGCCCATAGGCCGAAGGCGTGCTGGTCGAGCCCGAAGACCGGCGCCAACAGGGGAAAGCCGAGCATGGCGATGGTGCCGAACAGCGTGATCGCGGCAACCGCGTAGGTCACGTCCTCGTCGCGCGCGTCGGTGACAATGTTGGTGGCGACTATTGCCGAAGCTCCGCAGATCGAGGTGCCGGCGGCGATCAGCTGGGCCAGCTTGGCATCGACGCCGATCAGCTTGCCGAGTGCGACGGTGAAGAGGAAGGTGGCGCCAAGCGTGGCCGCGACGATGCCGACACCGCCAAGGCCGATGCCCGACACCTGGCCGAACGTGAGCTGGAAGCCGAGCAGCACGATGGCGAAGCGCAGCAGGCGCTTTTGCGAAAAGGCGATGCCGGCCTTGGCGTGGGCGGGCAGGCCGAGCACGTTGGAATAGATCGTGCCGGCCACCACGGCCAGGATCATCGGGCTGAACAAGGCAAAGCCTGAGACATTGTGGGCCGAGAAGGCCACAGCGGTGATCATCGCCACCAGCACGATGCCGGGGATAATGCCGTTCCAGGCTGATTCGAGCCGCTTGCGGCCTGCGGCCAGATCGGCAGAAATCGGGCTTGTCGGAATATCGTTCGCGATGTGGATGGCGGAAGACAATGCAATTCTCCAGGCGAGTGGATCGGAGGAATGCCATTCCCGAACAAATCTTTCCAACGAATTGTTCTGGTTGGAATGATCGATTTTCACGAACGATTGGTGTTTGAGCTGGCGATGGAACACCTCCCGAATTCGACAGGCTGGGCCAATCTCAAAATCTTGACGGGCTGAACTTCCTGTCCCAGCGTGGCGCATGTTCGTTTTTGCACCCGCCATCATCAAGCGACGTCGCCTCTATACGATGGGGAGCGGTAAGCCGATTGCGCGACGACAAACACCGGCCGAATAAATTCCGGTTTGTTCGTTTCCCGCCCCGCCGCGACATCCGCCGGCGGGGCTTTCATGTCTGGAGCCTTGCTGTGACCAATTCTTCCATCCGGTTTCGGCCGGCCGAACGTGCTGACTCTGCCACGATCAGGGACATCGTGCGCTCCGCCTATTCCAGATGGGTGCCGTTGATCGGCCGCGAGCCGATGCCGATGCGCGCCGACTATGACAGAGCAGTTGCCGAGCATCCGTTTGAACTCGCCGTCGAGGGCGATCGCATTGTCGGCATGATCGAGACCATGCTGGAGGAGGATCACCTCTGGATCGAGAATGTCTGCGTGGCGCCGGACGCGCAGGGCAGGGGCATTGGCCGGCTGCTGCTCGAACGGGCCGAGCACAAGGCGCGCGTGGCGAGCCGCTTCGAATTGCGCCTGCTGACCAATGGCGCCTTCGCAGCCAATGTGTCGCTTTACAAGAAGCACGGCTATACGATCGACCGCGAAGAACCGTTCATGAACGGCACGACGGTCTATATGAGCAAGAAGCTGGCATGATGCAGAACGCCATCGATGATCTCTGTAGGATTGCTCCCAAGTTGACGCAGAATCTCGGTTTGGAGCAGATTGCTGCCGCTCAGACGTGCATCGAATCCGTGATCGCCGACAAACAGAGGAGGTTCGGATGGCAATCAGGGTCCGGTTGAAGCCACTCTCGGGGCGGTATGCGGTTTCGCGCCTCGAAGCAAAAGAGAGCATTCCCGGCTGGGCCGACGGACCGGGCTTCGTCAGCATCACCAGGACCGAGGACGAGCTTTCGGTAGTCTGCCTGCAGGAGCGGGTGCCGGACGGGGTGCAGCGCGACAGGGACTGGGTCGCCCTGAAACTCCAGGGTCCCTTTGCCTTCGACGAAACAGGCATCGTGCTGTCGGTAATAAAGCCATTGTCGGAAAACGAACTCGGTATTTTTCTTGGTATCCACTTTCGATGGCGACCATCTGCTCGTCAAAGAGAAGGATGAAGCCGCGGCAAGGGGGCTTCTGGTCGCGGCGGGGCACATTCTTCTGTAGCCGCCTGGCTCAATCGCCCGCCCTTGCGTTTGACATCGCTCTTGCCGCATCGTCATCTCTGACGCGATGCGACGATCCGGCGATCGCCCCCCAATCACATCAGATATCCCGCCCAAGGAGAACCATGTCACACAATCTGCAGTTCTATATCGATGGCGTGTGGGTCGATCCTGTTGTGCCCAACACACTCGACGTCATCGATCCCTCCAACGAGGACGCTTTCGCGCAGATTTCGCTGGGCTCCAAGGCCGATGTCGATAAGGCGGTGGCGGCGGCCAAGCGCGCCTTCGCCAGTTTCGGCTTCAGTTCGGTCGAGGAGCGGCTCGACATCCTCAACCGCATCATCGAAATCTATAAGAAGCGCAGCAAGGACCTTGCGCTCGCGGTCTCGCGCGAGATGGGCGCGCCGCGCCAGATGGCGCTGGACAGCCAGGTCGGCGTCGGCCTTGCGCATCTGGAGAAGATGGCCGAGGTGCTGAGGACCTTCCAGTTCCGCCACATCAAGGGCACCTCGCTCATCGTCAAGGAGCCGATCGGCGTCGTCGGCCTGATCACGCCGTGGAACTGGCCGCTGAACCAGATCACCTGCAAGGTCGGTCCCGCGCTTGCCGCCGGCTGCACCATGGTGCTCAAGCCGTCCGAGATCGCGCCGCTCGACGCCATCATCTTCGCCGAGATCATCGACGAGGCCGGCGTGCCGAAGGGCGTCTTCAACCTCGTCAACGGTGACGGCCCGACCGTCGGCCAGGCGCTGGCCAGCCACCCGGATGTCGACATGATGTCCTTCACCGGCTCGACCCGCGCCGGCATCCTGGTCGCCAAGGCGGCGGCCGACACGGTCAAGCGCGTGCATCAGGAGCTCGGCGGCAAGTCGGCCAACATCCTGTTCCCCGATGTCGATCTGGAGCGGGCCGTCACCAAGGGCGTCGCCGGCTGCTTCGGCAACAGCGGCCAGTCCTGCAACGCGCCGACCCGCATGTTCGTGTCGCGCGACCGCCATGACGAGGCCGCCGGCTATGCGAAGAAGGCGGCAGAGAAATTCACCGTCGGCCCGGCCGATGCGCCCACGTCGAAGCTCGGTCCGGTGGTCAGCCAACTGCAGTTCGATAAGATCCAGGACCTGATCCAGAGCGGCATCGACGAAGGCGCCACCCTGGTTGCCGGCGGCCCCGGCCGCCCGGCCGAGCTCAACCGCGGCTATTATGTCCGGCCCACCGTCTTCGCCAATGTGACGCATGACATGCGCATCGCCAGGGAGGAAATCTTCGGGCCGGTGCTGTCGATCATGCCCTACGACACGGTCGAGCAGGCGATCGAGCAGGCCAATGACACCGTCTTCGGCCTTGCCTCCTATATCCAGGCCAAGGACATCGAGAAGGCGCGCCAGGCGGCCGCCCGCATGCGCTCCGGCACCGTCTACATCAACTACCCGGCCTGGGACGCGGGCCTGCCCTTCGGCGGCTACAAGCAGTCCGGCAACGGCCGCGAATATGCCGAATACGGTCTGGAGGATTTTCTCGAGATCAAAGGTATCGCGGGGTATGCGGCGACTGAGTAGGGCACTGTAGCCAGTGATCGTCAGCGCTGAAGTAAAAAAGGCGCGGTTCAACCGCGTTCTTATCTTTGAAAACAAGTCGACCAGGGACGGCCACTATACTCAAAGACTGATCCAACGGAGACATCGCCTGGTCGGGATGAGATGACGCGTATCTATTAGGCTTGGCTGATGCGATTGGGGCTGGCTGACTGGCTGTGTTTCTCGAACAATCGGAGCTTTGCCGGATATCCAAGCCGTATCGGTGTCTGGCAGCCCCCGCATTTGAATGTAGCCACGGACTTGAACCAGGAGCCTTTCCGGATAATCGGATGCCGGCATCTTGGACATTCGAATCTGAGATCTGTCTCATTCAGGTTTTTAGGAATCGACATTTTGCCACACGCTCCTATGCACCCACCGATAGCACGTTAAAGTAGCAATGTTTCAGTCCTGCGACCGCCAGACTGCCGCGTTGTAACGAGAGTGATTCCTGGCAACCGAACTGCGATCAGGGCCAAGCATCGTGCTCGACCGACCGAGCATTTGGCTACAAGGCCACCTTTCTGCGAAACACACCAGAAAGGATATTTGGTAAGGATTAGTTCAACCGGGCCGAGTATGGTGAGAGTGGCGGCTCCAGCTTGGGGGGGTGGATTGGGCCAGAGCCGCCTGCACGGTCATTGTGTGGCAGTAGACCGCGCTGTGTCAGAATAGAACAGCGCGGTCTATAATTAGTTAACGCTAATTAAATGCGGCGGCTACCCTAACGGCCGCCGACCTGCCGTGATTCCATTGTGGGTGGTCTGCCAGCGTACAAGCTGGGCGTGGTTGCAAGCGTGGTTCACCAACCGTCGCAATTTGAAAATGCCGTTCTTTCCGAACTTTTCAAGTAATGACCTGGCAACCCGAGGGCATAGGTCTTCCGGTAGGATGATGAAGCGCGAAAAAGCCCCGCCGGCGAGATGCCTGCGGGGCTTTTCAGCGGATAGTCGATTAACGGCGATCGCTTCCGCGGCCATCATGGTGGTCGCCGTTGTTCGCGCCCAGGCACATGGCGTAGTAATCGTCATGGTTGCTGCACGAATTGAGGGCCGCCTGCTGAGCATAAGCCGAACCAGAAAAGCCGGAGACAGCAACAATGGCGAGAATTGCATTGCGAACAATCTTGGACATTTCGATTTTTCCTTTGTTTAAATTCCGGTCGAGCCGGTCGATAGCGGTTTTCCTGCAGTTTGGTTTCGGTTTGATGGCGCGTGAACGCAAATTTGTTTCGAAACGGCAACGGCAGTAGCCGAGTCGGCCAGACGCCTCGCAAGCCATGGCGGCTCGTTTGTATACAAATGTTTCAAAGCCTGTCCTTCTCGTTACGAGCCTTGCGCTTGCGTGCAATGCGGCGGAAACGCTCGTCGGTCATCTAAGGCGCCATCATGAAGGCGGCGGGATTGCCCCGTTACAGCCATGGCGAATTGAGGATAAACTCTATGTCGATCCTGAAGACATTGAACCGCATGGGGGCGGCCTTGAAATATGCGCAGGATGCCCGCAACCCAACGCGGATGCGGAACGGCATGCCGTCCGACAATCAGCTGGATATTTGCTGGCCGGTGATGCCGACAACCAAGCACCTGTCCTCGAACATCTGGGGCGGGATCTGAAATAGCGATCGCTCGGAAGCCCGCTCGTCGACCTGCGCATGGCAATCGTCACCGCGCGAGCCGCAGGCAACGCGCCGTAGCCGCGCTTCTCGGCACCTCCCGAGCTCGTCGCGAGCGTGTTGACGCGCGATTTATCCGTGCCCCGCCTCGATGATGCCGACCATCGCGCGGGTAAATTCGACCACGCTGTTTGCGGTGATGGCGGCATTATCGGGGGATTGACCGATGTGCTCGGCCGCTCCGCAACAGGACCGGCGGATGCTGTCGTAGTATGGATCTCTCTCATCGTCCGGTAGTGCTGCCAAATTCAGGGCGCGACGGTGGATCATGCGCAGTAGCTGCGCCAATGCTGTTTCGACACTCATGCGTTTTGCTCCGCATCGGTCGAGCGTCTCGGCACACCGAGTGCCGGATCGTCGATCGGGAGATTTCCCGAGTCGAACAGGCTGCACAGTAGCCATTAATATATCGTTGATTGCTAATGTAAGAAGCGCATCGAGCATCACACCGTTCGGATGCGAAGGGGTGCCGATCCGAGGTGCGGATATGGGCACAAACTGGCGATGTTCGAGCGACACCGGCACTTGGCGGTGAAAGGCTCAAAATAAGCGGTTGAAGGCCGCCTATGCGCCGGGACGCGGATAGGCGTCGGCACGCATTCCCAATCAGCATCGTCAAGGCCGTATGATCGTGGTTCGTTACGGCGAGCGCGCGCGGAAGGAGGAGCGATCCTGGAAATCTGCGATCGGCCACAGACAGTGCGTCAGGAACCTGCCCGCCGCGCAAAATGCTCATAAGTCGCCTGCCAGGGATCGCTCTCAGTCATCCTTTCCTCGCCGATCCAATGGAAGCTGTCGGCCGTGATCTCGGTGAAGCGCCAACGGGCTTGCAGGCCGCGCGAGTCATGGCCGATCTGGACGATGTCGTTGCCCTCGGCCCGCCCGATCTGGCGTGAGTAATCCTGGTTGAGCGGATCGATCCAGATGATGTGCCAGCCGTCGATGCCGGGATCGAAGACGCGCAAGGTGGTGCCGTACATGGTGGACGGGGCAGGGCGCCTCGGCCTGATCCTGAGGTCCTGCATGGCGCGGCCTTCGAGCACCCAGCCGAAATGGCATTCCCCATCCCATTTCCGGATCGTGCCGTCGTCGAGATGGTGGACCGTGTCCATGTCCCAGCTGCCGATCAGCCAAGCGTACAGGTCCATGTCTTTCGCCCAGTCGGAAGGGCCATCGGAGGTGAGGGCGGTGAGAAAAGGGGACATTGTGGTCGTCATCGCTTTCTCCAAGGCGAGCAGGGAGCTGGAACATCGCCGCGATAACTTGCGGCGTTGTGGTTTCTGGGTCTTGGAAAAAATTGCTGTGTTGCCGCTATCGCGATCGCCCCCACAGCATCCTTGATGCAGCGGATTCATCCACTAGTTAATTCCGTGGGCCACCGTATTCGCGAGTTTTTGCCTTGGGGCAGCGGCGGTTTAGACGTTTTGACCGCATGCCGCGCAAGGACAGCTGGGCACATTTGGAGACTACCGTGCGTCAATCCCTTGGAACCAGCTTGGCTTATTTGGCATTTGCTTGCTCGATCGCGGTAGCTTGCGCTGGGACTGCAGCCGCCGGCCCGCACGGCGGGGGGCATGACGGTGGCGGCCATCAGGGTGACAACGGGGGCCATGGCGGCCATGACAACGGCGGCAACGGCAAAGGCAAGGACAAAGGACCTGCCGGCGATCCCGGCGATCCCGTCGGCGACAGCGGCAGTCCGTCGTCGAACGATGGCGGGATCAGCACCACTCCAACGGCCTCAATACCGTCAACTCCAGCTGCCATTGTCGACCTGTCCACAGGCGGCGGACATTCGCTCGACCTCCCGTCCGCCCTGCAGCCTCTCGAAGACAACACTGTTCCATCAGCGGTCCACCCGATCGAAGCGCTGCCCGGTGTCCCGGATAAGGTCGTTCGCGCCTGTCAGGACGCAATCGAGCAGGCCGCTGCCAAGTTTGGTGCGGCCAGTGTGCGCGTCAGCAGCGCAGGTTCCATACGTCGGTTGAGCAAACGCAAGATCTCGGCCCCCATTCAGGTCAGCATCGACTATATGCATCAGGGACGGGTGGAGACGCGTGAGGCGCCGGTCGAGTGCGAATTGAACGCGAAAGGCAGCGTGATCGGTCTGACATAGCGCAGATCGCGGAACTCCTTGCGATCCCCTTTTCCGGGCCTCCGTGTGTTGCGAATGGTACAGACTAATGACTGGAGCGTTCACCGCCGTCACAATCGTTTTGAATTCAATCCGACGTCGGGTGTATTGGCCGGAGGGCAAAGGGAAGCGCGATAGTACGCACGCGGATCACCTGCGAGGAGTTGCGAAGCTTGCTGCGCGTAGTCGTCTTCTGGCTGACAGCCTTCATCTGACCGGTGCCGGCCGATGCGCGGCCAGAGCGAGGCTGCAGCGGCGGCTCAATTTGCGCGCTGCGGCGCTCAGCCCTGAGCTTGTCATTTTCCGCGCGTTTGGCAGCCAGGTCGCGGGCCAGAGAAACAGTGGCTTCGCGCTGGTTGTCCAGAGCTTCGTTCAGCCTGGTGACCTCTCCTGAAAGTGCTGGGGACGTACCGCGCTCCAGGCGGGCTTTATTAAGATCCTCACGGGTCGATGCTGCGGAAGCGCGTTCCCGTGTCAGAGCCTGCGCGGTCTCGGCTGCGGTCTGCTCGGCACGCTCTTTTGCTGACACAGCCCTGACTCGTTCCTGTTCAGCCGCGTCACGCCCCAGGCGGGCTTTATTGAGGTCCTCGTTGGTTGATGCTGCGGAAGCGCGCGCCAGGGCGAGAGCCTGCGCCGTCTCGGCTGCGGTCTGCTCCGCACGCTCTTTTGCTGAGACAGCCTTGGCACGTTCCTGCTCAGCCGCGTCACGCTCGCGGCGGGCTTTATCGAGATCCTCAGGGGTCGATGCTGCGGAAGCGCGTGCTCGTGTCAGAGCCTGCGCGGTCGCGGCTGCGGTCTGCTCGGCACGCTCTTTTGCTGAGACAGCCTTGGCTCGTTCCTGTTCAGCCGCGTCACGCTCGCGGCGGGCTTTATCGAGGTCCTCACGGGTCGATGCTGCGGAAGCGCGTTCTCGTGTCAGAGCCTGCGCCGTCTCGGCTGCGGTCTGCTCCACCCGTTCTCTCGCTGTGGCTGCACCGGTTCGTTCCCGCTCGGCCTTATCCGCGATCGCGGCCTTGGACAGTTCCATTGCGGCGAGGTCGCCACGAAGGTCCTTCGACTTCCGGCGCTCGTCGTCAAGCAATGCGTTCACTTGCGCAAGCGAGGCCTTGGCACTGGCGCGGTCCTCGGCGGCCGTGGCCTGAAGCTGTGAAATTTGCGCCCGCGCTTGGGATAGGTCGCGGGCCATCAATTCAGTTCGCTGACGCTCCAGATGATCAGCCGGCATCTGCGTAACGACATAGTTGATGCTCTCGCCCAGCAGCCTGCGAGCATCTCCCGCAATGCGCTGCAATGCGTCATACGTGCGGGCTGCCGAGAGTTCGTTGCGCAAACGCTCCCCGTATGCGTCGTCGGCTGCTGCCATGCTTGTCCTCAGCGCATCGACCTGCTTGCGCGATTCCAAGAGCGCACTCTGCAGAGAGGCGCTTCTGGCGCGCTCTTCTTCCACAGCTCGGTGCTCCTGGCCGGCCAGATTCCTCGCGGCGGATGCCTGAGCACGAGCAGCCTCGACTTCAGCCTTGGCAGCCGCGAGATCCGGCCCAGGCGATGCGGCATTCGTACGCCCGTCGCCCTGGGCTGATCCCTCCATATCCAATGCAGCACTCGCCGGAACCGCGAAGGATCGCGAAAGATCGGGCTGGGAGGGATTCTGGGCCTGCGAAATGGCGGGGGCGCTTTCGACCCAATTCTGTCTCGTCATCGTATAGCCAAGCGACACGGCCAGGCAGATCGTGGCGATGCCCAGGCCTGATACAAGACCGATAGGCCAGCGAACACGGGGAGGTGAGTCCGTAGCGCTGTTTGTCGGGGAAGCGAAGGGATTGGGCAGGTCGCCTGGCGAACTCTCATAAGCTTCGGAGATCATCTCGAAATGCTCGATTCGCACCCCGAACTGACGGTAGTTTGCATCCTGAGGCCGGGCATCCGCATCCGAGGATACGACAGCCTGAGAAGAACCAGGTCCGGTTGCAAGGTCGACCGGGCGTTCCCAGACCCAAGGAACCTCCTCGAGAGGAACAGGCTTGCATTCTTTCAGGTAGGCATTTGGTTTCGGGCGACTCCGCAGCACTGCGACAAGGGCATGCCGGAGCACAAGAAAGACGCCCGCCAGTACGAGTATCGCAATCCCGGCCAGGATGGCGAGATCTGTGTTATTCGTGTAAATTTCGGCAAGATGATTTGGCATCGTCGTGCCCATGTGGTCTTGGGTGCAATTTAAGTTCGCGAAGCGGTGTTTGGGTCTTCTCCCCGATGCTGGCTAAAGCTGCTGCTGCTCTCGAAGCTGTCACTGCTTCGGGCCTTCCAGTGCGGTGCGAATGTATTTGTTGCGTTGCGGAGCGCGGTCATGCGCCGGCAGAAGATGCCGGCGCAGAAGATGTGCGCTCGAACCGAAGCTCGAAGATACAGTGGCCGCCGGTTGTCGCCCGCCGCCAATGTTCCGAAAAGCCGACTCGCACCTCTCCATCGTCAATATCCCAAAAGTTCTCCCACGGGGCGTTCCAATCCGCATTTTTGGGGAGTCCGGACGGTCCATTCTGAACTCTAAGCTAGGTCACAGACCCCTAGGGTCAACCACCTCGGCAGGACTTCCGGCCATGCAGAACGGCCATTGTGATGCCCGCTCTTCGCGCGGATCTGAGTCTCCGTTCAAACTCGATAGGCGCGTCGACAACGCCTTCTATGATCGAATGTCTGCACATTGGTCGAACAGACGCGTCTCCCGCGTGAAATCGCGGCACGGCGAAGCCGGAGAATCGTACATGGGGGACGCGAAAGAAGGTTGTGGAACCAAGTCGTCCACAGGACATCCAGTTTGGCTGGGGAACCTGGATTCGAACCAGGACTAACGGAGTCAGAGTCCGTGGGTCTACCGTTAACCTATTCCCCAGCAGGCGCGTCTGGTATCGCGCGATGCGGACGGCTCATGTGCCGCGAGCGCTGCCTTGTAGCCGCCATCGGAAAATAGTCAAGCCCGCAGCTGAGATCAACGCAGGCTTTTTGAGCCTTTGTCCGATGCCTGTCGTTCTCCCAAAGCCGTTCCGCACGTATGGGCGACATGCATCGGCTCTGCCGCCGGGCGCCGAAGGCTCAGCTCTCGCCTTTGCTGTATTGAGAATGCTCGAAATAGAGCACCACGCCAAGGCCGATCAGCAGCGGAACAATGAGATAGAACAGGCGGAACACCAGAAGCGCGGCGAGCACGCCGACCGGATCCATGTCCGAAAGCCCGGTGAGGAAGACGAATTCGAACACGCCGAGCGCGCCAGGCGCGTGCGACAGGAGCCCGATCGAGAAGGATACCATGAACACGCCGAGCACCACGAAATAGCCGGGATTGCCGATCTCGGGCAGGGCAAAATAGATGATCGCGGCGGCCCCGAGCAGTTCGACCGGCCCAATCAGCAATTGCCGCGCCACGATCGGCAGCGCCGGATAGTGCAGCTGGAAGCTGCCTATCTTCAGCGGTCTCAGTCGCAGCCAACTGCCGAAGGCGTAGGCGCCGACAAGGATGAGCATGGCGAGCCCGGCGGCGAATGCGGCGCCGTGATGCGGCGTGCCCGTGAAACGGTCGATGATCTGGGGTTCCAGCAACAGCACGAGGCCGCC
The DNA here is from genome assembly GCF_006439475.1 of Mesorhizobium sp. B2-8-9. NCBI lineage: Bacteria > Pseudomonadati > Pseudomonadota > Alphaproteobacteria > Hyphomicrobiales > Phyllobacteriaceae > Mesorhizobium > Mesorhizobium sp. B2-8-9. The sequence continues at coordinate 13,326 of NZ_VFTQ01000010.1, forward strand.
GAGGAAAACGCTGGACAGGATGAAGGTGAACCAGCAGATCGCCACTAGCACGCCGACCTCCTGGCCGGTCAGACCTCGCGTGCCGTAGGCGCGGTAACGGATGACCGCGCCGGAAAACACCGAGCCGCCGATATTGTGCGACACCGCGTAAGTGGTGAAGGAGCACAGCGTGACGAACAGCCACGATACTTTCTTGCCGATATGCAGCAGCGCGATGTGGTCGTAGCCGGCGAGCGAGGCATAGGCGACGACCGCGCTCAGGGCCGCGAGCACCCAGCCGCGCGGCGGGATGGCGGCAATGCCGGCCCAGACGTCGTCGAGCGAAACGCCGCGCAGTTCGTGGATGAGCAGCCACAGCGAGAACGCCACGGCCGCGATGCCTATGACCGGCCAGAAATAGCGCCTCCAATTCATGGCGTCGTCATCATGCGTTGCAACTCATTGATTTTGATGTTGCCCAACCCTTCGAACCTTCATTTCAGACATGCCTGATTGAAGCCGGCTATTCAACCGGCAAGACATTGCCCCAACGTGATCTGGCAAAATGCGACGTTAGCGAAATTCGACCTCGCGCTCTTGGTGATTGTGAACTGCGCTGCTACTCTGTTGCCAACTTGAAACAAATCGAGGTGCCTGCTGCGTCCGCTACCGGTTCGCGCGGCGCCGGAAGGAACTAAAGTGGAAGACCACGATACCGGCGCGGGCGCGTCGGCAGTGGGCATGTCCGGGGCATCGCCGACGCAATCGGCGGGCCCGCACACGGCGCGATTCAGCCGCCACGCGGGTGCGCACCAAAGACATGCCGGCCAGCGACAGATTGGCCTAAGCCAGGCCGACCAGCATGGCGATCAACCGAAAGGCAAGACGCGCAAGCGACGCAAGCGCAAGCGCGGCCGCAAGGTGTTCGCGCGTGACGAGAACGTCGCCGTGCCGCATGCCGCGCCTGCCGCCACGGCGACAAAACAGCCTCCGAGCGGGCTTTCGCCGGTTGAGCCAAGGCTGGCGGCCCCGCAGCGTCCGCCGCAACAGGAATTGCCTGTCTTCGCCGCGCTCGACCTCGGCACCAACAATTGCCGGCTGCTGGTCGCGGTGCCTGGCCGTCACGGCCAGTTCCGAGTCATCGACGCTTTCTCGCGCATCGTCAGGCTGGGCGAGGGGCTAACCGCCAGCGGCCGGCTCAGCCAAGCCGCGATGGATCGCGCGGTCGAGGCGCTGAAGGTCTGTGGCGAGAAGCTGCGCAACCGCAAGATCAGGAAAGCCAGGCTGATCGCCACCGAAGCCTGCCGTTCGGCCGCAAACGGTGTCGAGTTCCTGGATCGGGTCGAGCGCGAGGCCGGGCTGAAGCTCGAGATCATCGACCGCCAGACCGAGGCCCGCCTTGCCGTTTCCGGTTGCGGCTCGCTCGTCGAGCGCGACACGCAAGGCGTGGTGCTGTTCGACATCGGCGGCGGCTCGTCGGAAATCGCGCTGATCGACCTGACCGGACGGCGCTCTCCGCGGCTCGCCAACCACATTGTCTCCTGGACCTCGCTGCCCGTCGGCGTGGTGTCGCTCGCCGAGCGCTTCGGCGGCCGCACAGTCACGCGCGAGACCTTTGCCGCCATGGTCGACGATGTGGCTGCGCGGCTGAAGGTCTTCGACGGCCGCGACCGGCTGGCACATGTACTGGCAAGTCCCAACTTCCACCTGCTCGGCACCTCCGGCACGGTGACGACGCTCGCCGGCGTGCATCTCGACCTCGAGCGCTACGACCGCCGCCGCGTCGACGGACTGTGGATGGACCGCGACAGCGTCGACCGTATGATCGAGCGCCTGATCGGCTGGGATTTCCAGCAGCGCTGCGCCAACCCCTGCATCGGCGCCGACCGCGCCGACCTCGTGCTCGCCGGCTGCGCCATCCTGGAAGCGATCCGCGGTGTCTGGCCGTCCGAGCGCTTGCGCGTCGCCGACCGCGGCCTGCGCGAGGGGATCCTGAGCGAATTGATGGCTGATGACGGTGTCTGGCGCGATGGCGGGCGAGGCCGTTGATGGCTAGAAAACCGGATAAGCCGGGTTCCGCCGGCATTCGCGTCCTCAAGACCAGGATCAAGAAGAAGAGCGGCTTGAAGGAATCCTCGCGCCGCTGGCTCGAGCGCCACATGAACGATCCCTATGTGCAGCGCTCCAAGGCCGACGGCTACCGCTCGCGCGCCGCCTACAAGCTGATCGAGATCGACGACAAGCATCATCTGCTGAAGCCCGGCATGAAGGTCATCGACCTCGGCGCTGCGCCCGGCGGCTGGTGCCAGGTAGCGGCCGCGCGGACGAAGTCGACGGCGGAAAACCCACATGTCGTCGGCATCGACTATCTCGAAATGGCCGCGGTTCCGGGGGCCGTCATCCTGCAGATGGATTTCCTCGATCCCGACGCGCCGCAAAAACTTGCCGAGGCGCTCGGCGGCCGGCCGGATGTGGTGCTGTCCGATATGGCGGCACCCACGACCGGGCATCGCCGCACCGACCATCTGCGCACCATGCATCTGTGCGAAGTCGCGGCCGATTTCGCGTTGCACGTCCTGGAGCCCGGCGGACATTTCCTCGCCAAGACTTTTCAGGGCGGCGCCGAGAACGAGCTTTTGTCATTGCTGAAGCAGAATTTCCGATCCGTCCATCATGTGAAGCCGCCGGCCTCGCGCGATGAATCGGTGGAGCTCTACCTGCTGGCGAAGGAGTTTAAAGGCTAGCGCCTTCTCCTTCTCCCCTTGTGGGAGAAGGAGAAGCGGCGCTCACTTCCCCGCGGTCCCCACCGTTTCCAGCGTCTTCGGCTTGGTCAGCCGGCCGTGGCCCGAGACCGCGTTGCCGGCCTCCGGCGCAAGCCGCATGAAGGTGATCGATGCCGCCGCCGAGACGGCTGCCACGATGAAGAAGGCGATGTGGAAATCCCGCAGGGTCAGCGGTCCGCCATGGATCGAGGTCGACACTTCGAGGACGCCGCCGGCCAGCGCCACGCCGAGCGCGATCGACAATTGCTGGAAAACCGCCGTGATCGGTGTCGCCTTGCTGGTGTCGGCGGGCGTGATCTCGGCATAGGAAAGCGCATTGACGCCGGTGAAGAACATCGAGCGGATGAAGCCGCCGACCAAAAGGATCGCCAGCATCAGGGCGTAAGGCGTCTGCGGCGTGAACAGGCCGTAGATGGCGATCGATGCGGCCGCGACAAGCGAGCCCCAGATCAGCACGCGGCGGAAGCCGGCGAGCCTGAAGATCAGCGCGGTCACGAACTTCATGCCGATGGCGCCGATCGCCGAGACGAAGGTGATCATGCCGGACTGGAAGGGCGTCAACCCGAAGCCGATCTGGAACATCAGCGGCAAAAGGAACGGCACCGCGCCGATGCCGATGCGAAACAGCGAGCCGCCGAGCACCGAGGACCGGAAAACCTGGTTGCGGAGCAGCTCCAGCGCCAGCAGCGGATTCCTGGCGTGCCGCGCATGAAGGAGATAGAGCGCGCCCGAGACCACGCCGACTACAATGGTGATGAAGCCGGCCATCGGCGGCAGCGCCGGCAGGCTGACGACGGAAAGGCCGAAGACGATGCCGGAAGCGGCAAGGCCGGAGAGCACGAAGCCCGGGAAATCGAGCGGCGGCGTCTCGGCGGGCTCCGTCCTGGGCAGATAGCGGGTGGCGAGCCACATGCCGATAAAGCCGATTGGCACGTTGATCAGAAAAATCCAGTGCCAGGTGAAGTATGTGGTGATGAAGCCGCCGATCGGCGGGCCGACGAGCGGGCCGACCAGCGCCGGCACGGTCAGCCAGGACATCGCCGCGACCAGCTCGCTCTTGGGCGTGGCGCGCACCAGCACCAGGCGGCCGACCGGCGTCATCATCGCCCCGCCCATGCCTTGCAGGAAGCGCGACACAACGAAAGCCGGCAGTGAATTGGAAAACGCGCAGGCAACCGAGCCGGCGATGAAGACACCGATCGCAGCGCGAAAGACGTTCTTGGCGCCGAACCGGTCGGCCATCCAGCCGCTGATCGGAATGAAGATCGCCAGCGACACCAGATAAGCCGTCAGCGCCAGCTTCAGCGCGATCGGGCTCGTGTGGATGTCGACAGCGATCGCCGGCAGCGACGTCGCGATCACGGTCGAATCCATGTTCTCCATGAACAATGCGACCGCCAGTATGAGCGGGATGATGCGGTTCAAGGGAAACGCCCTGATCTGTCTTCGCGAATCTAGGCCCGGCTTGGGGGCGAACCGGTGCGACCGGGCGGTTATCACGCCTCGGCCCGGATGTCGCATTAAATTGCTGTCACTTTTGCGGGAGCGCAACCAGTGGTAGGGCAATTTCTCGGCGGAACGTCGTTGTACCGGGCGTACCGTCATACTACTGATGCCGCATGGAATGCTGAAATGGATAACACCGTCTCCATAGCTGACGTCGAACGTAGACTCTCCCTCATCCTGCGTGGAGTCAGTGAAGGACGGAGCTATGTCGTCGTAAGCAATGGGCGGACTATGGCGCGGATCGTTCCTGCCGCCACGCAGGATTTATCGCCCCATTCGCGCGCAGCGTTGTTGTCGCGGCTCGAGCAACAGCCGGTTGTCGCTGTCGAAAACTGGACGCGCGACGATACTTACGAACGCTAGCGATGAAGGCCTTGGCTCGTAACAGGCGCCGTTACGTCCCGCAACGATCGGCTTTTCAACCGCCCCAGGACGTGGTACCAGCCAGCGCCAATCCTGAAAGGGAAGAAGAGAGTCGGCGCTGGCCAATCGGCCTGGCGCCTTTTCCGCATTCAAAAGGACTGGCCATGGCAAAAATCATCGAAACGTCCACCGGCGCGCTGGCGCTGACTTTCGACGACGTGCTCTTGCAGCCCGGCCATTCCGAGGTGATGCCGGGCGAAACCGACATCCGCACCCGTATTGCCGGCGACATGGATCTCAACGTGCCGATCCTGTCGGCGGCCATGGACACCGTCACCGAGGCGCGGCTGGCGATCGCTATGGCGCAGGCCGGCGGCATCGGCGTCATCCACCGCAATTTCTCGCCGTCCGAACAGGCCGAGCAGGTCAGGCAGGTGAAGAAATTCGAATCCGGCATGGTGGTGAACCCAGTCACCATCGGCCCCGACGCCACGCTGGCCGATGCGCTGGCGCTGATGCGCACCTATTCGATTTCCGGCATTCCGGTGGTCGAAAATGGCGGCACCGGCGGCCACACGGTCGGCCGCCTCGTCGGCATCCTCACCAACCGCGACGTGCGCTTCGCCTCCGATCCGGCGCAGAAGGTCTACGAGCTGATGACGCGTGAGAACCTGATCACGGTCAAGGAGAATGTCGACCAGGACGAAGCCAAGCGTCTCCTTCACAAGCATCGCATCGAGAAGCTGGTAGTGGTCGACAGGAACGGCAATTGCGTCGGCCTGATCACCGTCAAGGACATCGAGAAGTCGCAGCTCAACCCGCACGCCACCAAGGACGCGCAGGGGCGCCTGCGCGCGGCGGCCGCCACCAGCGTCGGCGACGACGGGTTCGAGCGCGCCGAGCGCCTGATTGATGCCGGCGTCGATCTTTTGGTCATCGACACCGCGCATGGCCACTCGCAGCGCGTGCTGGATGCGGTGACGCGGGCGAAGAAGCTGTCGAACTCCGTGCGCATCCTGGCCGGCAATGTCGCCACCGCCGAGGGCACGCAGGCGCTGATCGACGCTGGCGCCGACGCCGTCAAGGTCGGCATCGGCCCGGGTTCGATCTGCACCACCAGAATCGTCGCCGGTGTCGGTGTCCCGCAGCTGTCGGCAATCATGTCGGCGGTCGAGACGGCCAGCAGGGCCGGCGTCAGCGTCATCGCCGATGGCGGCATCAAATATTCAGGCGATCTCGCCAAGGCGCTCGCCGCCGGCGCAAGCGCCGCCATGATCGGTTCGCTGCTTGCCGGCACCGACGAGAGCCCCGGCGAGGTCTATCTGCACCAAGGTCGTTCCTTCAAGGCGTATCGGGGCATGGGTTCGGTCGGCGCCATGGCGCGCGGCTCGGCCGACCGCTACTTCCAGGCTGAAGTTCGCGACACGCTGAAGCTGGTTCCGGAGGGCATTGAAGGGCAGGTCCCCTACAAAGGACCTGTGGCTGGCGTGCTGCACCAGCTTGCAGGCGGCCTGAAAGCCGCTATGGGTTATGTGGGTGGACGTGATCTTGCAGATTTCCGCGAGCGCGCCACTTTTGTGCGCATATCCAACGCCGGACTTCGTGAAAGCCATGCCCATGACGTCACGATCACCCGCGAAAGCCCCAATTACCCGGGCGGAATTTGATCGGCAGACCGATCGGCCTGACCGCCGGCGGGGACTGTGGCGTGACTTGAGCGTGGCGGTGCTTCGGCTGTCGCGTCACGCGGCGGCGCTCTCCATCGCCTCGATTGCGCTGTTCCTGGTCATGACAGCGCTGGAGTTTCTCTATTTCCAGCGCTTGAGCGGCGGCCTGGCCTCGCTCGATATGCGCATCGCCGGCTTCACGCCCGACGAAGGCATGGCGTGGCTCACCGCGCTCGGCCGGCGCGGCGGCGAGATCATCATCGTCTGGCACTATTTGACCTTCGATCTTTTGTTCCCGGCGCTGCTGTCGCTGACGCTGGTCAGCCTTATCCTCGCCTTCGGGCGGCGACTCAGCACCTTCCGCGCCTTGCCGACGCAGCTGCAGGCCTTGTTCTCGCTGGTGCTAGTGGCTCCTTATGCGGTCGCCGACTACACCCAGAATTTTGCCATGGCGCGGCTGCTCTCCGATTTCCAGCTGGCCAATCCCGATTCGCTGGCCTTCGCCTCTTTGCTGACCGTCAGCAAATTCGCGCTGCTGGCGATCCCGGTCTTCGTCATCGCGGTCTTCGCGCTGGCCGGGCGGCGACGCTGAGGACAAGCAGATGCGCCAGACAGCCATCTTCTGGCCGATGCTGGCGCATGTGCTTCTGGTCTATGTCGTCTATCTGGTGATGTTCAAGCGGCGCTATCTCGCCGTGAAGTCCGGCGAAGCCAGGATCGGCCAGTACAAGGTCCGCTCAACCGAGCCGGCCTCGAGCGTCACCGTCGCCAACAACCTGATCAACCAGTTCGAGCTGCCGGTTCTCTTTCACGTGCTGTGCCTGGCGCTGTTCGTCACCAACGGCGTGAACTATCTGACGCTGGCGTTGATGTGGCTGTTCATAGTCACGCGCTATGTCCACGCCTGGGTGCATCTCGACAGAAACCATGTGCTGCACCGCAGCCGCGCCTTCTTCCTTGGCGCCGGCATACTTCTCATCGCCTGGATCTGGTTCGCGCTCCACCTGCTCGAGGTGGTGTGAGGCTTGCCTTTCCCTTCTCCCCCTGTGGGAGAAGGTGGCCGCGCAGCGGCCGGATGAAGGGTGTTCCAGTTTGACAGGGACTTAAGCCAGCGTTGGATGCCGCGATAGGAGATCGCCAGCGTTTCACTCCGCCGGAACACCCCTCATCCGTCTCGGCGCTGCGCGCCGATCCACCTTCTCCCACAAGGGGAGAAGGGAAAGCCGCTACAGCTCGAACAACGCGATCCGGCGCTTGTCGAATTTGATGCCGATCTCGCCGCGTACCAGCCTCAGCGCCTGCTCGCCGAAAACGGCGCGCCGCCAGCCCTGCAATGCCGCCACGTCGGCTTCGTCGCCCTCGGCGGCGATGCGGTCGATATCGTCGCTGGAGGCAAGCACCTTGGTGGCCACGCCTTCCTTCTCTGCGACGATCCTGAGCAGCACCTTGAGCAGTTCCGCCGCCGCACTCGACCCCTCCGGCGGCTGCACGCTTTTCGGCAGTTTCGGCATCGCGTCCTTGGGCAGCGCCAGCGCCGCGTTGACCGCGCCGAGCAGCGCGGTTGCCGTGGCGGAGCGTTCCCAGCCTTTCGGCGTGGTGCGCAGCTTGCCGAGCGCGGCCGCATCGCGCGGCGCCTGCTGGGCGATCTCATAGATCGCGTCGTCCTTGAGCACGCGGCCGCGCGGCACGTCGCGCTCGCGCGCCTCGCGCTCGCGCCAGGCCGCCACCGCCTGCACGATCGCCAGCTCCTGCGGTTTGCGCAGCCGCATCTTCAGCCTTTTCCAGGCATCTTCGGGATGCGGATCGTAGGTCTCGCGCGAGGTGAGGACATCCATCTCCTCGTTCAGCCAGTGGCCGCGATTCTCGCGCTTCAGCTCGGCGCTGAGATGCTGGTAGACCTCGATCAGGTGGGTGACGTCGGCAAGCGCGTATTCGAGCTGCTTGTCGGAGAGCGGCCGGTGCCGCCAGTCGGTGAAGCGCGAGGACTTGTCCAGCCGGGCTCCGGTGACCTTCTGCACGAGCTGGTCGTAGGAAACGCTGTCGCCGAAGCCGCAGACCATCGCCGCCACCTGGGTGTCGAACACCGGATGCGGCACCAGATCGCCGAGATGGACGATGATTTCGATGTCCTGGCGCGCCGCGTGAAAAACCTTCAGCACCGCTTCGTTGGCCATGAGCCGGAAAAACGGTTTCAGGTCGATGCCGGGCGATAACGGATCGATAAGCGCCTCAATCCCAGGCGCGGCCATCTGGATCAGGCAAAGGATCGGCCAGAAGGTCGTCTCGCGAATGAATTCGGTATCGACGGTAACGAATTCCGACTTTTCGAACGCGGTGACAACGCTCTCGAGTTCTTCTTGTGTGGTGATGACCTGCATCAAATCGCTTTTGGCACAATATTAGGCCTCTTTCAATTTCAGCCGCGCGGGCATTCGTCAAGCGCCGCGACGTCGTCACGCACCGCTAGTTTCGCGCGATGGCGATATGCGCTGGCCCGGCGGGGCGGTTCAGGCCTCGCCGGCCTGCGCCTCCACGCTTTGCCTTGCGGTATCCGCGGCTTCGGCCGATGGCCGTCGGCCAAGCACGCCGGCTGTGGCCAGGCTGAGCAGGATGAAGGGGATACCGATGCCATAGGCCGAGCGGATGCCCCAGTGGTCCGACACGAAGCCGAGCAGCGGCGGGCCAAGCAGGAAGGCGACGAAGGAGATCTGCGACAGCGCCGCCACGTTGATCGCCGCGGCGCGGTCGGTGCGCTGCGCCGCAGCCGAGATCGCCAGCGGGAAGATGGCGCTGCTGCCGATGCCCAGAAGCGCAAAGCCCAGCATCGAGATGAAGGGCAGGGGCGAGAAGAAGACGATGAAGACGCCGGCCATCATCGTCGCCAACAGCACGCGCGCCACGCCGCTTGGCGAGTAACGATCGACGAAGCTGTCGGCGAAGAAGCGTGTCATCGCCTGCGAGAAGGCGAACAGTGCGACCGTGATCCCGGCGACGAACGGCCCTGAGTCGAACACGGTGCGCATATAAATCGCCGACCAGTCCATGCTGGCGCCTTCCATCAGCATTGCCGACAGTGTCACCGCCACGAGGATCAGGATCGGCAGCGTCGGACGGGCGAATATCGGCGGCTTGTCGCCGGTCGCGGCGAAACGGGCAGGCGCGGGTTCGAAGCCGCCCAGGAACAGCGCCATCGCAACCGCCACCGTCGGCACCACCAGCGCCAGATGCAGTTGCGGCGACAGGCCGAGATGCGCCAGCGCGCCGCCGAACAGGCCGGCGCCGAAGAAGCCGATGCTCCAGAACGAATGCGCCCGGTTCATGATCCGGCGCTTGAGCAGGAACTCGGTCCTGTCCGCCTCGACATTCAAGATGATCTCGATGCTGCCGATCATCAATCCGACCGGGAGCAGCATCAGGAACAGGGCGGCGGGGCCCGACGCATGCACCGCGACGGCATAGGCGAAGCCAAGCAGCGGCACCAGCCACAGCAGCGCGCGGCGGAAGCCGACGCGCTCCAGAATCGGCGTCGCCAGCGTCAGCGCGATCAGAGTGCCGATCGGCGTTCCGATCAGGGCGAGACCGAGCGTGCCGTCCTCGATCTGCATGGCCCGCTTGATATCGGGCAGCCGCGGAAAGATATTGCCCATGGCAAAGGAATAGATCGCGAAGCCGGCATAGACGCGGTGCTGGGGGGCGAGTTTCAGGCCAAGGGTCATCAGGCAATCCGATAAGGAGATTTTGGCGGCGGCTCTCAGGCTGCCGGCGACTCTTTTCTTGCATAAACAGGAAAAACATGTAACAACGTGCACAAATAAACAGGATCGCGCATGCTCACCGAAGAACGCCACCAACTCATTCGCGACCGGCTTGCGGCGGATGGAAAGGTGCTGGCCGGCGAGCTCGCCAGCCGTTTCGGCGTATCGGAGGACACTGTGCGCCGCGACCTGAGGGAACTGGCAAAGGCCGGGCAGCTGCGTCGCGTTTATGGCGGCGCTGTGCCATCGGGGCCCTTTGCAGCCGCGACGCTCAGCCAGCGCAGCCGTCATGCGGTCGAGGAAAAAACGCGGTTCGCCTGGGCGGCGGTTGGACTGCTTAGTTCAGGGCAGTCGCTGTTCATCGACGGCGGCACGACCAACGAGGCGATTGCCCGGGCGATCCCGCGCGATCTGGAGCTGACCGTCGCCACCAATTCGCTGGGCGTCGCCTCGGCTCTGACGGACCTTCCCCTGGTCGAGCTGATCGTGCTCGGCGGCCGCTATGTGCCCGATCTCGGCACCTGCGTCGGGACAGATACGCTGGCCGCCGTGGCGCAACTCGGCGCCGATCTGTTCTTTCTGGGCTCCTGCGGCCTGGACGTCGCGCGCGGCGTCACCGCCTTCGATTCGGCCGAAGCCGAGGTGAAACGCGCCATGGCGAAAAACAGCGCCGGCATCGTCATTGCAGTTACCAACGACAAGCTCGCCACCGCCGCACCCTATCGCGTGGCGGAAGCGGATGCGATCCGCCATCTCGTGGTGGAAAGGACCGCGCCTGCTGCCACGCTCGCCGATTTCCAAAGCCGGGGTGTGCAAGTCCACTTTGCCTGAACAGTCGCAGCGGCGCGCCTGTGTGACCGCTTGCCTTGACAAAGCCGGCCTCTCATGCGCTTTTCGCGCCAATTTTCGAGCCGGGCCGACGCCCGCAATTTCCGGACTTTACCCCATGACTATGCATCGTTACCGCAGCCACACCTGTGCCCAGTTGAGAAAGAACGACGTCGGCAATTCCGTCCGCCTGTCGGGCTGGGTGCATCGCGTGCGCGACCATGGCGGACTGCTCTTCATCGATCTTCGCGACCACTACGGCCTGACCCAGATCGTCGCCGATCCGGATTCGCCGGCCTTCAAGGCCGCCGAGACCTTGCGCGGCGAATGGGTGATCCGCGTCGACGGCGAGGTCAAGGCGCGGCTGCCGGAAACCGTCAATCCGAACCTGCCGACCGGCGAAATCGAGATTTTCGCGCGCGAGATCGAAGTCCTGTCGGCCGCCAAGGAGCTGCCGCTGCCGGTGTTCGGCGAGCCGGACTACCCGGAAGACATCCGCCTGAAATACCGCTTCCTCGATCTGCGCCGCGAGACACTGCACAAGAACATCGTCGCGCGGACAAAAATCATCGCCGAGATGCGCAAGCGCATGGGGGAGATCGGCTTCACCGAGTTTTCGACGCCGATCCTCACCGCGTCGTCGCCCGAAGGGGCGCGCGATTTCCTGGTGCCGTCGCGCATCCACCCCGGCACCTTCTACGCGTTGCCGCAGGCGCCGCAGCAGTACAAGCAGCTGATCATGGTCTCCGGCTTCGACCGCTATTTCCAAATCGCGCCCTGCTTCCGCGACGAGGACCCGCGCGCCGACCGCCTGCCTGGCGAATTCTATCAGCTCGACCTCGAGATGAGCTTCGTCGAGCAGGACGACGTGCTCTCCACCATGGAGCCGGTGCTGCGCGGCGTCTTCGAGACCTTTGCCGCCGGCAAGCCGGTGACCCAGGAATTCCGCCGCATTCCCTATGACGAGGCGATGCGCACCTACGGCACCGATAAGCCTGACCTGCGCAACCCGATCGAGATGCAGGCGGTCTCGGTTCATTTCCGCGACTCCGGCTTCAAGGTCTTCGCCAACATCCTTGCCAACGATCCGAAAGCCGAGGTGTGGGCCATTCCGGCAAAGACCGGCGGCAGCCGCGCCTTTTGCGACCGCATGAATTCCTGGGCGCAGGGCGAGGGGCAGCCTGGCCTCGGCTACATCTTCTGGCGCAAGGAAGGCGAAAAACTCGAAGGCGCGGGTCCGATCGCCAAGAACATCGGCGAGGAGCGCACCGAGGCGATCCGCCAGCAGCTCGGCCTTGCCGATGGCGACGCCGCCTTCTTCGTCGCCGGCGACCCGAAGAAGTTCGTCACCTTCGCAGGCGCCGCGCGCACCCGCGCCGGCGAGGAGCTGAACCTCGTCGATCGCGAGCGTTTCGAGCTCTGCTGGATCGTCGATTTCCCGTTCTTCGAATGGAACGAGGACGAGAAGAAGATCGACTTCGCCCACAACCCGTTCTCGATGCCGCAGGGCGGCATCGATGCGCTGAACGGCCAGGAGCCCCTCAGCATCAAGGCGTTCCAGTACGACATGGTCTGCAACGGCTTCGAAATAGCGTCGGGCGGCATCCGCAACCATCTGCCGGAAACCATGGTCAAGGCTTTCGAGATGGTCGGTCTCGACCGCGCAACCGTGGAGGAGCGCTTCGGCGGCCTTTATCGTGCCTTCCAGTATGGCGCGCCGCCGCATGGCGGCATGGCGGCCGGCGTTGACCGCATCGTCATGCTGCTCGTGGGGGCCAAGAACCTGCGCGAGATCACCATGTTCCCGATGAATCAGCAGGCCTACGACCTTTTGATGAACGCGCCTTCGGAAGCGACTCCGCAGCAGCTGCGCGAGCTGTCGCTGCGCGTCGCTGCGGCGAAGAAGGAAGGCTAAAAGCCGTAGCCAGGATCTTCTTTTTCCTACAAGAATCGCCTTCAACAAGAAAAGCCCGGCATCGCTGCCGGGCTTTTCTTTGCAGCTGACTGTCCGATCAGTCTTGGTTCGCCTTGACCTTGACGCCAAGCGTCTTCGGCAGGTCGAGCGGGTTGGACATGGCGCCGGCCATGATCAGCGCGAACGGCACCGACGACGGCGGCTCGGCCGAGATTTCCAGGCTCTTTGGATTGTCGAGGAAGGTATTGACTGCCGCCGAGACTTCCGCCGTCAGCTCGGGATTGTTGAGCTGCGCCATGCCGAACGGCACGATCGCCTTGGCCTGGTTGGCGACGTCCTTGGCCGACATGCCCTGTTGCTTGCCGACATAGTCGAGCACCTTGCCGGTGAGCGAATCGTCCTCGAAGCGCACCGATGCGCCGTTGAAAGAAAGCTGCTGCATCAGGCCGAGCATGGCCATGCCTTGCGCGGAATTGTCGGCGCCTTCCGGCTGGGCGGCGAGCTTCTTCTGCATCTCCTGCATCGACTTGATGAAGTCGAGCGTGTAGCCGCCGAGATTGAAGGTCATGCCGAGCGTGCCGGCATTCTCGACCGAGATGTCATATTTCGACAGCTCCATCTTGCCGTCGCTCGGCTGCCAGGTGCCGGCCATCGCGATGTTGCCCGAGATGTTCTGGTAGCCGAGCGCGTCGATCGCTTCCTTTGACTTCGGATCGTCGACCAGCGACAGGTCGGCGGTGAATTTTTCGGTGTTGGCGGTAAAGTCCATCGCCTTGCCGTCGGCCGGCGGGGTGATCTGGACGGCAAGCCCGTCCATCGCGAACGCCGTCTTGTCGCCGACCTTGACCGTCATGTTGGAGAGTTCCGCCGACTTGTACATCATCAGCGAGCCGAGCGGATCGGTGCCGCCTTCGGCCGGGACCTTCATGTCGTGGACGACCACCGGGCTGAGATTGAGCGTCACGCCATCCTTGCTGTGCTCGAAAGGCGAGGTCGAGAGGGTTGCGATCTCATAGCCGCCATTGGCTTCGCTGACCCCCTCCAGCTTCACGTCGCCGATCGGCAGCGCTTCCTTCTCGGCCGCCGGCTTGATGGAAACACCTTGCAGGACGGCGTTCGAATCGTCGCCGGAGACACCTGTCCAGGAAATCTCGACGCCCTGGGCGGCAAGGGCCGCCTTGATGCGCTCGGCCACCGCCGGATCGGCGGCGAAGGCCGAATTGAGCGGCAGCGTCAGCAGAAAGGTCGAAAAGGCCAGTTTCTTGAGTGTTGAGCGTTGGATTGTCATGGCGAGTTCCCTGTCCTGATTGGCTATTGTGAAATTATTTTTGACATCTGCTCCATCACCATTCCGTGACGAACGGGACGGGAAAAAGGCATTTCCGGGCCCATTTGTCGAAAACGGCGATGAAAAGCAAACGCCGGTCGGCAGCTATTGCCCGATGCGGTGAATTTGTCATGAAGACCGCGGCTTTCCTCCGCCAGCGCGTTGCATTGCCAGATAGCGGCCGCATGTAACGGATTGATGTTGGCCGGCCTCGTGTTGCCGACTAAGCCTGTTTCAGATCGGCGGCAAGTTGCAGCCGCCGCGGGGCCGCTTCCGTGAAATTCTTCACACCGCCGGCTGCGCATCTATAGCCACGGCGAATGCGCCGACGTTCACGCGGCGCTTGCCGCGAATCACCCGCTCGGCTAGTCCAAATTCATGGGAAAAAGGCTTTTGCCGCCTGATGACAATGGCGGCGGCGATAAAATCGAACCGGTCGATCTGAAGGAAGCGCTCGAGCGGCGCTATCTCGCTTACGCGCTGTCGACCATCATGCATCGGGCGCTGCCGGATGTGCGCGACGGACTGAAGCCGGTCCATCGCCGCATCATGCATGCCATGCGGCTGCTCAGGCTCAACCCCGATCAGGGTTTCGCCAAATGCGCCCGCATCGTCGGCGACGTGATGGGCAAGTTCCATCCGCATGGCGACCAGTCGATCTACGATGCGCTGGTACGGCTGGCGCAGGATTTCTCGATGCGCTACCCGCTGGTCGACGGGCAGGGCAATTTCGGCAATATCGACGGCGATAACGCCGCGGCGATGCGCTACACCGAAGCGCGCATGACCGAGGTGGCAAGCGAGCTGCTTGCCGGCATCACCGAGGACGCGGTCGATTTTCGGCCGACTTACAATGAAGAGGACGAGGAGCCGTCCGTCTTGCCGGGCGCTTTCCCCAACCTGCTCGCCAACGGCTCGTCGGGCATTGCCGTCGGCATGGCGACTTCGATCCCGCCGCACAACGCCGCCGAGCTTTGCGACGCAGCGCTCCATCTGATCGAGCATCCCGAAGCGCCGGTGGCGAAGCTGATGGATTTCGTCCAGGGGCCGGATTTCCCGACGGGCGGCATCATCGTCGACAGCCGCGCCTCGATCCTCGAAGCCTATGAGACCGGCCGCGGCGGTTTCCGGGTGCGCTCCAAATGGAGCCAGGAGGACCAGGGCAGGGGCACCTGGAGCATCGTCGTCACCGAGATCCCTTACGGCGTGCAGAAGGCCAGGCTGATCGAGAAGATCGCCGAGCTTTTGATGGCACGCAAGCTGCCGCTGCTCGAAGACATCCGCGACGAGAGTGCGGAGGACATCCGCATCGTCCTGGTGCCGAAGAGCCGCACCGTCGATCCCAGCATCCTGATGGAATCGCTGTTCAAGCTTACCGAGCTCGAAAGCCGCTTCCCGCTCAACATGAACGTGCTGTCGCGCGGTAAGGTGCCGAACGTCCTGTCGTTGAAGGGCGTGCTCAAGGAGTGGCTCGACCACCGCCGCGAGGTTTTGATCCGTCGTTCGAAATACCGGCTCGGCGAGATCGAGAAGCGGCTGGAAATCCTCGCCGGTTATCTGATCGCCTATCTCAACATCGACGAGGTCATCAGGATCATCCGCGAGGAGGATGAGCCCAAGCAGGTGATGATGGCCCGCTGGTCGCTCACCGACAACCAGGCCGAAGCCATCCTCAACATGCGCCTGCGCGCCTTGCGCAAGCTCGAAGAGATCGAGATCCGCAAGGAATTTGACGGCCTCACCACCGAGAAGAAGCAGATCGAGGCCCTGCTGGCTTCCGACGCCAAGCAATGGTCGACGATCAAGTGGGAAGTCAGCAAGGTCCGCGACACGTTCGGTCCGCAGACCGAACTCGGCAAGCGTCGCACCCAGTTTGCCGATGCGCCCGAGCACGACTTGACCGACATTGCGCATGCGATGATCGAGCGCGAGCCGGTCACCGTCGTTGTGTCGGAAAAGGGCTGGCTGCGCGCCATGAAGGGCCACCTGACCGACCATTCGCAGCTCACCTTCAAGGAAGGCGACAGCCTGAAGCTCGCCTTCCATGCCCAGACCACGGACAAGATCCTGGTCTTCACCACCGGCGGCAAGTTCTACACCATCGGCGCCGATCGGCTGCCGGGCGGGCGCGGCCATGGCGAGCCGATCCGCATCATCGTCGACATGGAGAACGACCAGGACATCGTCACTGCCTTCGTCCATGATCCGAAGCGCAAGCTGCTGCTCGTCTCATACGACGCCAATGGCTTCGTCGTTTCGGAGGAAGAGGTCGTTGCCAACACCCGCAAGGGCAAGCAGGTGATGAACGTCAAGGCGCCGGACGAGGCCAAGCGCTGCATCCCGGTTTCGGGCGACCATCTCGCTATTGTCGGCGAGAACCGCAAGATGCTGGTCTTCCCCCTGGCCGAAATTCCGGAAATGGCGCGCGGCAAGGGTGTGCGCCTGCAGAAATACAAGGACGGCGGCGTGCTGGACCTGAAGACCTTCACCCTGGCGACGGGGCTCTCCTGGCAGGATTCGGCCGATCGCACCTTCACCAAGTCGCGCGAGGAGCTGTCCGAGTGGATCGGAGCCCGCGCCGCCGCCGGCCGCATGGTGCCGAAGGGTTTTCCCAGGACGGGGAAATTTGGGTGAAGCAGCACCTTTCCTTCTCCCCTTGCGGGAGAAGGTGTCGCCGAAGGCGACGGATGAGGGGCGTTCCAGCTTTACACGGACGTGAGCAGCGTTGGATGCCGCGATATGGGGTCGCCAACGCCTCACCCTGCTGGAACACCCCTCATCCGTCTCGGCGCTGCGCGCCGATCCACCTTCTCCTACAAGGGGAGAAGGAAAGGCACTATTTGGACTATCGTCACGATTGCTGCACTATGATGGTGCATAAGCATCCATCGAACCATCAGGCAGGGAGCAACGCCGGGTTGAAGCGCGCCGAGATCCAGAAGCCGGGGCAGCGCCTGTTCGGCCTGTCGACGCCGCTGAGGGCGGCCGTCATCCCACCGCTGTCGGCGGCGCGCTGGCTCCTGGTGCTGATCGTCGCTGCCGGCGTCTATTTCTTCCACGGCTTCCTGTTCCCGGTGCTGGCGGCGCTCGTCATCGCCTTTGCCAGTTGGCCGCTGTACCGCCGGCTGCTCGTTGGCGTCGGCGGCAACCGAACGGTCGGCGCGACCTTGGCGATCCTTTTCATCCTCACCTTCCTGGTGGTGCCGATCGCGCTTGCCGGCACCTATGCCATCAACGAGCTGCGCGAGTGGGTCACCTGGGCGATCGAGACCAATCGCCACGGCGCGGCGACACCGGGTTGGATCGCCGCCATACCGGTCGTCGGCCAGTGGCTGAACGAGCAGTGGACGGCCTATCTCGGCCATCCCGGCGGCATCGGCGAGTTGATCCAGCTGATCAGCGGCTCCAACATCGGCAGCATCTATCGCGGCGCCTTGGCCGCCGGTGGCAGCGCCTTCAGCCTGATTCTGACGCTTCTGTTCATGATGATCGCGCTGTTCTTCGCCTATCGCGACGGCGAGTCTTTCGCGGCCCAGGTCGATCGCCTCGGCGAACGCATCCTGCCGACGCGCTGGGAACGTATCTCGCGCGTCGTGCCGGCAACCATTTCCTCGACCGTGACGGGCATGACCATCATCGCCATCGGCGAGGGCCTTGTGCTCGGCATCGCCTATTGGCTGGCCGGCGTGCCATCCCCGGTGACGCTCGGCGCGCTTACCGGCATCATGGCGCTGATCCCCGGCGGTGCGCCGCTCTCCTTCACCCTGGTGTCGATCTATCTCGCCGCCAGCGGCAAGCTTTTCGCCGGCGCGGCCCTGTTCATCTGGGGCGCGGTCGAGCTCTTCATCGTCGACAAGACGCTGCGGCCCAAGCTAGTCGGCGGCCCGATCAAGCTCCCCTTCCTGCCGACCTTTTTCGGCTTGATCGGCGGCGTCAAGACGATGGGTTTCCTCGGCTTGTTCATCGGCCCGGTGTTGATGGCGCTGCTCGTCGCCATCTGGCGCGAATGGCTGCGCGAGGTCGAGATCATGGACGAGCTTCCGCCTGTCGCCGACGAGGCCGGCGCGCCGCCGCAGATCGAAGCTGCGGCCGAGCCGAGGAAAGTTCAGGCCGGGTGAACCACGGCAAGCGCGGCACGGCGCTTGCGGCCCTCATGCAATTGCCACAGCGAATGCGCGACCAGCGTCACGATCAGGATCGAGCCGCCGATCAGGCTGTTGCGTGTGGGCTCCTCGGCGAAGATCAGCCAGACCCAGACTGGCGCCAGCACCGTCTCCAGCAGATAGAACATCGCCACTTCCGGGCCTGAAATGTATTTCGGTCCGTTGGCAAGGCAGAAGAACGAGATCGGCATGATCACGGCGCCGTTGAAGATGATCCACCACGGCGCGTTCACGTGAACGCCTTCGCCTGAAACCATGAAGACGGCGAGCGCCAGCGGCAGGATGACGCCGACCAGCGCGGTGAAGCCCATATCCTTGCCGCTGGCGCGCGAAATGGTGATGGCGAGGGCGACGAAGAAGGTCGAGCACAGCGCCATGAAATCGCCGAACAGATGCCCGGTGCCGACGGAGCCGCCGACGATGATTAGCACGCCGAAAATCATCGCCAGCATGGCGATGACGGTTGCAGGCTGCGGTCTTTCCTTGAGGAAGAGACATGACAGCAGCGCCGCGAACACGGTGTTGAAGGCCAGGATGAAGACAAGGTCGGCCGTCGAGGTGTGATAGACCGCCGTGACGAAGCATATTCCGGTCATGCCGTAGCAAAAGGCCACGGCAAGTCCCGACCAGCCCGGGATGAGCCGGGGCGCGTTCCGGTCGAACGACCGCCAGACGGCCCACACCACCAGCCCGGCCAGCAAGGTGGTGGCGGTGCGCAACATCATGATCGTCCAGGGTGTGCCGTCGGCGAGCCGGATCAGCGGTATGTCGACGGTCAGTGTGAGGCCGCCTATGGCGGTGATCAGGAGACCTTTTTGGTGGTCGGTGTGGGTGGACACTTGGGCATTCTCGCAAACTATCTTGAGCAGGCGCACAGCGGCCACGCCGCGCTCGTTCCAGCCTGAGGGCCGAAAGACCGGTGTCCTCCTCCTTGAAACAGTTAAGGATGAAGCGTGGGGAGGTTCAGCGACTGACCGCTTCGTGGTCGTAGCGTTCCCAGCCTTTCGGGCCGAGATGCTCCTGCGGCATGAAGCGCATCTTATAATTCATCTTGCGCGAGCCGTTGACCCAGTAGCCGAGATAGACGTGGGGCAGTCCCATCGCCTTGGCGCGGGCGATGTGATCGAGGATCATGAAGGTGCCGAGCGAGCGGTCCTCGAAGTCGGGATTGAAGTAGGAATAGACCATCGACAGGCCATCGGCCATCTTGTCGGTGAGCGCGACGGCTATCAGCTCGCCATGGCCCTTGCCGGTGATGAACGTGTCGGGGCCGCGACGCCGGTATTCAATGATCTTGGTGTCGACATGGGTGTCTTCCACCATCATCGCATAGTCGAGCACGGTCATGTCCGACATACCGCCGCGGCGATGCCGGGCGTCGAGATAGCTGCGGAAGAGCGAGTATTGCTCGGTCGAAGGCTGCGCGTCATGCATGGCGCCGACAAGGTCGGCATTGTGCTGGATGACGCGGCGCATGTTGCGGCTGGGACTGAATTCCTGTGCCAGGATGCGGACCGACACACAGGCGCGGCACGACTCGCAGGCCGGACGGTAGGCGATGTTCTGCGAGCGCCGGAAGCCGCCTTGCGTCAGCAGGTCATTCATCTCCGGCGCCTTGTCGCCGACAAGGTGCGTGAACACCTTGCGCTCGAACTGTCCCTCCAGGTAAGGGCACGGCGACGGCGCGGTCAGGAAGAACTGCGGCGACTGGGTCGGATGCTGCGTCATCTAATCTTGGAAACGCTCCTGCGAATCGCCCTACCTTTGGCCCGGTCGCCGAAAAATTCAACAGGATTATGCTGCCGCGATGGCCTTGGCCTGTTCATATTTAAGCACGGGCGACGCGGCGGCTTGATGCGCGCGGCCGTGAATCCGTCAGATATCGGTGCGGGTTACGACGGTGCCGAGCAGCAGGTCGTGCAGCGTGCGCTTGCGGTCGGAGAACAGCGTGACCAGGAGCACTAGCGGCGTCAGGATGACGTTGCCGGCCCAGAACAGCACCGAGTGAACCACAGCCGTCATGCCGTCGATGCGGCTGCCGTCGAGCTTCTCCAGGCGGATGCCCATGATCTTCATGCCGGTCGTCGCCTGGTCGCGGCTGCCCAGCGTGTTCCAGATGTAGAGGATGGCGACCATCGGCACCAGCACGGAAAACAGCGCCCAGCCGAGGCCAAAGGTCAACAGGCCGAGAATGGCGACCAGGATGGCGAAGGGAATGGTCAGCAGCGCGACGAAGAAATAGTCGAGCAGGAAGGCGAAAATGCGCCTTGTCCGCACCCCACGATATGCGCGGGTGTCCTCAAACCTCGTCGTGATGATCTCGCCGTCCAATACGCGTGCGTTCATATCCGTTCCTCGATCGCAGCACCCCCGTGGGAATGCCTGCCGCCTTTTCAAATGGTGAGGGCGGCCTGGAATTCAAGGAACGTGCCCGCCACCGCCGGGCGCGACGTCAGAAGATGCCGGGACAGAGCCTGTAGCGAACCCGCCCGAGATAGTCGCGATACTCCTCTGTCAGCGCCAGGATGCGCTCCTCGCGCAGGATGCGATGGACCTGGAACAGGGTAATGATCGCGTAGACGGCGAAATTGTAGAGCGAGAAGCTCGACAGCAGGAACAGGATGTGCCCTGCCAGATAGCCGGCATAGATTGGGTGCCGCACGAACCGATAGGCGCCGCCGGTGACGACGCCGCGGTTGGCCGGCAGGATGGCGAAGGAGCGGCCAAGCGACATCTTACCCCAGATCACCAGCCACAGCGCCAGGAATTGCAGCGGCGCCGCGATATAGAGCGGGATGACGGCGATTCCATCCTGGAACGATACGAAACCCGAACCGAAAGCGGCCGTCACCGAGATGAATACCGTGAAAGGGCTCCAGTCGCGGACAATCGGCCGGCGCGCCAGCAGCAGCCAGGTAAAGGTCAGAACGTCGGAGATCATGAGCAGCAGGATGTTCAGCCGGCCCGGATCGATGACGAGGTGACGAGCACCGCGATAGACGAAGACCGCGGCGACCACCAGCGCGATGAAACGGAACAGGCCCTCGCGCAGGTCGGTGAGAACCACGCTGCTCTGAAGGCCGGACCAGAAACCGGTCTCTGCGCCAGGCAGCGCATCGCTTTTGGAAATCGCCAACTCTGTTACCCCGGTGGTCCCCTCGACATGGACCATTGCACGCAAGCCTTGCCGTCCGGTTAAGGTTTCTCATGCTTTTGGTTGCATCGGCGGATTCGCCCGCCGAGAGAATGGTGTTGCCTGTTGAACATGACATTCTTCCCGGTCTAGCTTGCTGCGGCGCACAAAGGGGACGGGACATGGACTACGACATGCTGGTCATCGGCAGCGGCCCTTCGGGGCGCCGCGCCGCGGTGCAATCGGCCAAGCTTGGCAAGTCGGTGCTGGTGGTCGACAGGGGCCGGCGCCTTGGCGGCGTCTCGGTGCATACCGGAACCATCCCGTCGAAGACGCTGCGCGAGACGGTGCTCAACCTCTCGGGCTGGCGCGAACGCGGCTTCTACGGACGCGGCTACCGGGTCAAGCAGGACATTTCGATCTCGGATCTGGTCGACCGGCTGCACAAGACGCTCGATCATGAGGTCGAGGTGCTGCAGCACCAGTTCATGCGCAACACGGTGAAGAGCGCGCGCGCCGCGGTGAAGTTCCTCACGCCGAACAAGGTCAGCCTGACCGCCGATAATGGCGACTATAGCGAAGTCGGATTCGCCAACGCGCTGATCGCCGTCGGCACCAGGCCGCACCGCCCGGCCGACGTGCCCTTCGACAAGAAGCGCGTCTTCGACAGCGACGAGATGCTGGAGCTCCATCATCTGCCGCGCACGCTGACCGTGATCGGCGCCGGCGTCATCGGCGTCGAATACGCCACCATCTTTTCCGCCCTCGACGTGCCGGTGACACTGGTCGAGCCGCGCAACACCATCCTCGATTTCATCGATCGCGAAATCGTCGACGACTTCATCCACCAGATGCGCGACCGCGGCATGACCATCCGCCTCGGCAGCACGGTGAAGGAGATCGCCTCGAAACCCGACCATGCAGAGGTGACATTGGCGGACGGCCGCACCATCCGCTCCGAGATGGTGCTTTACGCCGCCGGTCGCACCGGCAATGTCGCCAGCCTCGGCCTCGACACGGTCGGCATCGAGGCCGACGCCCGCGGCCGCATCAAGGTCGATCCGCAGACTTTCCAGACCAGCGTGCCGAACATCTACGCGTCCGGCGACGTTATCGGCTTCCCGAGCCTGGCTTCGACGTCGATGGAGCAGGGGCGGGTGGCGGCTTGCCACGCCTT
The DNA here is from genome assembly GCF_006439475.1 of Mesorhizobium sp. B2-8-9. NCBI lineage: Bacteria > Pseudomonadati > Pseudomonadota > Alphaproteobacteria > Hyphomicrobiales > Phyllobacteriaceae > Mesorhizobium > Mesorhizobium sp. B2-8-9. The sequence continues at coordinate 35,922 of NZ_VFTQ01000010.1, forward strand.
CGGGGTTCACCTGCCGCCGCCGCCGGAGAGCTTTCCTTATGGCATCTACGCCGTGCCGGAGATTTCGACGGTCGGCCTGTCGGAAGAGCAGGTGCGCGACAGCGGCGCAGCCTACGAGGTCGGCCTGGCGCGCTTCCGCGAGACCTCGCGCGGCCACATCATGGGGGTGAGCAGCGGTTTCCTGAAGCTGTTGTTCTCGGTCGAGACGCGCCGCCTGCTCGGCGCCCACATCGTCGGCGAGGGCGCCACCGAGCTCATCCATATCGGCCAGGCGGTGATCAATCTCGGCGGCACGGTCGACTTCTTCGTCAACAACACCTTCAACTACCCGACGCTGGCCGAGGCCTACAAGATCGCCGGCCTGGACGCCTGGAACCGGATGGGACATGGGTGAGGGGATCGGCCGAGGACGGTCGAGTAGCCCCCTCAACGCGTGTCTGGACGATGTTCCTATAACATGCCGGGATGGTCTCGATCGTTGATGGCCGCACCGGGCCCCGCCTGACCCAGTCAGGCGACCGCGACAGGCGCCGCCAGCCATTGCCGCAGAATCGCGGCGTCCGCGTCGCCGAATTCATGGCCCGAGGCAACAATGCGCGCGTCGACCTCGGCTTGGCGTTCGCTGAACAGTGTCACCAGGGCAGGGGCGAAAGGGCCATAGGTCTGGTCGGCCGCCCCGGCAATGATCAACACGCGGCTGCCGCCGAGGTTGGCCATTGGCGAGATGTCGAGCACCGGCATCGCCCTCAACAGCGCTGCCTGTCTGACAATGCCGGGATGGAGCAGCATCAGGCTGGAGACGACATTGGCGCCGTTCGAATAGCCAAGGAAGGTCGCGCGTTGCAGGTCGAGCCGCTGCACCTCCGCGACGTCCGTCACGAACTGGGCATAGGCGGCCGTCTCGGCATGGATGGAGACCTGCTCGAAACTGGTCGGCGTGATTCGCTCGAACCAGCGAAATCCGTCCTCCTGTGGAATGCGGCCGCGCGCCGTGACGATCACCGAACGCGGCGCGATCTGCCTTGCCAGCGGCAGCATCGTCGTCTCGTCGACACCTGACCCGTGCAGCACGAACAGGCACTCGCCGCTTGCGTTCGCCGGCCTCAGCAGACGGTAAGGAAAGGCGAGGTCCCGGCGCAGGATACTGTTTTTATCGCTATATTCGGAAGCGCTCATATCCATTTGATTCCATGAGAGATTCGTTGATTTGCCGGCTTCAAAACGGAATATTTTCGCGCTCCGCGAAAGTTGATTGAACCAGGCGCAATTCGGGCCGTTTTTCCGCCCATACACTCCCCCGTGGGAGGAATCGAAGCGGTGCGCCCCGGGGGTCGCATTTGCTGGCTATGAACAACCAGCTTTGAGGCCTTTTGTCGATGACCACCCCTGTTCCCAACGACCGCGATAAGCGTGTCGGAGAGCGCGATACGCGCATCAATGATCGTGACACACGTATCAACGATCGTGACACACGTATCGACGTACTGCGCGCGCTCGCGCTGCTCACCATTTTCGTCGACCATGTGCCTGGCACCGTCTTCGAGAACTGGACCTATAAGAATTTCGGCTTTTCCGACGCGGCGGAAGCCTTCGTGCTGATTTCCGGCATCTCGGTGGCGCTGGCTTACGGCACGAAGTTCAAGCCGGGCGGCCGGTTGCTCGCGACCTTGAAGATGTGGCGGCGCGCCGGGGTGCTCTACATCTCCCACATCGTCATCACGATGGTGGTGATCGCGCTGTTTAGCGCCGCCGCGCTGTTCGCGCACCGGCCGGAAATGCTGGCGATGATCAACATAGAACCCTTGATGCGCAACACGCCGCAGGCGCTGCTCGGCATCGTCACGCTCGGCCACCAGCTCGGCTACAACAACATCTTGCCGGTCTATGCGGCGCTGCTCCTGGCGGCGCCTGCGTTCGTGCTGTTCGTCAGCTATCGGCCCGTGCCGGCGCTGATCGCGTCCGGCCTGCTGTGGCTCGTCGCCGGCATCTGGCAGATCGCGCCGCCGAACTATCCGGAGCCCGGCCTCTGGTTCCTCAATCCGCTGTCCTGGCAGTTCCTGTTCAACATCGGCCTTGCCGCCATGCTGCATGTGAAGCGCGGCGGGCGCATCCCGGTCAATCCGTGGCTGCTGGGTGCCGCCGGCACCTATGTGGTCGGCGCGGCGATCTGGGTGCACACTCCGCTCTGGGGTCAGATCACCTGGTTCAACCTGCCGGTGGTGATCGGCGGCTTCGACAAGACCTTCCTGTCGCTGCCGCGGCTCTTGCACATTCTTGCGGTCAGCTATCTGATCGTCGCGCTGCCGGCGGTCTCCAACCTCTTCCGCGTCCGGCCCGACAATCCGCTCGCGATCCTGGGCAAGCGCTCGCTGCCGGTTTTCATCGCCGGCACGCTGCTTGCCATGGCGGCGCAGGTGCTGAAGCTGATCAACCCGGGCGGCCCGGCCTACGACACGCTGCTGATCGCGGCAGGCATCGCCATGCAGCTCGCGCTCGCGCTCTACCTCGAATGGCTTGCCAGCCTCGGCCCATCCCGCGCCAAGCCGGTGCGCGAGGAGCCTGCGCGTGCGACATTCGGCGTGCAGCCGCTGCCGGCGCGGGCGGGCGGCTACTAACCGCAGGGCGAGGAAATGCCTGCGATCTATCCGAATTGCCTGAGCCCGCTCAGGCTTTCGGTGCCGGCCCGGTCGAACCTCTGACGACGAACTCGACGCCCATCGTCTCGCGCCGCACCGCGCCATCATGGTCGAGAATCATGCGCGCGGCGCGGCGGCCGATCTCGGTGATCGGCTGGGCGATGGTGGTCAGTGGCGGCGTGGACAGCGCGCCGTCCGGCACACCGTCAAAGCCGACAATGGAGACATCGCCGGGAACGTCGAGCCCCCTTGCTCTCAGCCAGTCGATGGCGATCAGGGCCATTCGGTCCGACATCGCCAGGATGGCGGTCGGCGGTTCGCCGCTGGCGAAGATCGCCTCGAGGCCGGCCCTGGTGCTTTTTTCCTCGTTCTCGGTCTCATAGACCGGGACCTTCGCCGTATCGATGCCGAAGCGGGACAGCTCCTCGAAATAGCCCGCAAGGCGATCGCGCGTTCCGGTGTAGACCGCGCTGCGCACCACCTCCGGCGTTACGAAGCCGGTGCGATTGTCGGCAAAGCCCAGCGACAGGACGGCGAAACGGCGATGGCCAAGCTCGGCGAGATGGCGCGCGGCGAGCCTGGCGCCGGCGACATTGTCGACGCCGATGGCCGATACGGTCTCGTCCTGGAAGCCGAGCTCAAGCGCGACGAAGGGCAACCTGCGCTCGCGCGTCAGGTCGACAAGCCGCGAGCCGCCTTCGATGCAGAACAGCACAAAGCCGTCGACAAGCGCGCTCTGAATGTTCCAGGCGAGCTTTTCCTGATTGGCGGCCGAGACCAGCGCAATGCCCGCGCCGGTGGCGTCGCAGGTTTCGGAAATACCGGCCATCATCACGCGGGCGAACGGATCGTCGAAGAAGTAGGAGAGCGGCTCGGTCGTGGCGACGCCGATGGCGTTGACCTTGCCGGCGCGTAGCAGGCGGCCTTTCGGGTCCGGACCGGCATAACCCATCTGCTCCGCCACCGCCTTGACCCGCTCGCGCACTTCGGCGCGCACGATCTCGGGGCGGCTGAAAACATTCGAGGCCGTGCCATGCGAGACGCCGGCGGCCTTGGCGATGTCGGCCAGCCTGATCGGTCTTGCCTGGCCTTCGAGGAGTGATGCCATGTCGTTCCTCCGAATCCGGTCACGGGAAGAACATGACCGCTGAATTGCTGCTGGTCATCTAACATTTTTGTTGGATCGATTCAAATTCTGCTTGACTTTGCGTGATTGAGGCCTATGATTTGAATCGATCCAAGTCCGCTCGCTTTTTGACGGAGCGGTTTCAACAGGAGGGTGCCATGCATCCGGTGAGTTACTTGTTCGAGGACATCTACGGCAACGACTGGGGCATCGCCTCGGCGGCCATTAGCCAGAAGCGGCGCGGCAGAGCGGGTCCCTGGCGCCGCGAACTGCGCTTCCTCGTGGAGCGCAAGCGCGGCTGAACCGTAGCCATTTTTCGTGTCCACGCATTGGATCGATTCAACTTGAGGAGAAGCAGTCATGCATCCGATTGGTCATCTGTTTCAGGACATCTACCGCAACTATTGGGGCATCACGCGCGGAACCGAGCAGCCCGAGCGGCGCCGCGCCAACGACCTGCCTGCGCGCAAGCACAGGCGGCGCGCCGGTTAAAAACGGTCGCCGGGAATAGTTACTGTCGAAGACGCCACAGCGCCGAGACGGCGATCGCTACCCAGCCGGCGATCAAAAGTGTACCGCCGATCGGCGCCGACATCGGGAACAGCCGCGAGCCGAGAAAGTCGCGGGCGAGCAGATCGCCGCAGAACAGAAGCAGGCCCGCGAGCAGGACGAGGCTGGCGATTCTGAGGCAGCGATTGCCGCCGGCAAGGCCGATGGCAAGGAACGCCGGCGCATGCACCAGCAGGAAATTGGCCGCCGTGCCGGTGAAGGCGCCGCCGCGATGCGCCGCCGTCGCCGACAGCACTACGCCGGCCGCGCCGACGAGGCCGGCTGCCAGCACGAGGATGCGGCTCCCGCCATCTGATGCCTGCCCGGCAATGCTCATCCTGGATCTCCATGCTGCGGTTGAGGTGGAGGCGCCGGTTTAGGATTCGCCAGCTTCGAGCAGCATATGCCGCGCCCGGCGCGACTGGACAGACCAGTTGTAGGCAGCACCCAGCGCCATCAGCACCGCTGTGCCCAGAAACACCGAGCGCATACCGAAATGTCCGCCGACGAAGCCGCCGGACAGCGGTCCCGCGACCTGGCCGACATATTGCGCCGAGATCGCCAGGCCAAGCACATTGCCGCCGACCCCATCAGGGATATTGTGGCGGATGACGCTGGTGATGCAGGGCAACAGTCCGCCCAGCGCCAGGCCCATCAGGAAGCGCAGGCCGATCAATTGCCAGCCATTGGTGACGTAGGCTTGCGGAATGAGCAGCAATGCCGAGACCGCCAGCGCACCGACCACGACGTTCCAGTGGCCGACGCGGTCGGCGAGTTTTCCCAACCAGGACGAGGACAGGATGGTACCCAGCGCCGCCGCGGACATGACGACGCCTGCGACCATGGTCACCTTGCTCTGGTCCTCGACGAGCTGCTGCACATAGACGGTGATGATCGGCTCGATCGACATGGTGGCGAAGGCGAGCAGCATGCCGGTGGCCAGCATGGCGACGATCGGCCGCTTGTCGGGGATCTGCGACCAGCCGCTTTTCGGCTTCGTCGTCGAGGCGGGCTTGGGCGCCGGCGGGTTCTCCTTGATCAGGAAAGTCGTCGCCAGGAAGGCCAGGAAAATGACGGCGCCGGACAGCAGGAAGGTCGCGCGGATGCCGATCAGCGGCGGCAGCAGGCCGCCCAGCAGCGGTCCGACCAGCGAGCCCGCCGTGATGCCCGCCGCCAGCACGCCCAGCGCCCAGCCGGAGCGCTCCTTGGGCGTCTGCATCGCCACCAGGATCGTTGAACCCGATGAATAACCGCCGGCAAAACCGATCAGCAATCGAAGCAGCACCAGCTGCCAGACGCTCTCAACCATGCCGGTCAACGACATGCAGATCGCCATGCCGAACGAAGCGCGTACCAGCATCAGCTTGCGGCCGTAGCGGTCGCCCAGCCGTCCCCACAAAGGCGCGACCAGCGCGGCCGCGAAGAAGGTCGCGCCATAGGCGATGCCCGACCACTGCACGATCGCCGCGTGGCCCTCGGCGCCGAGCTGCTCGACGTACAGCGGCAGGAACGGAAGAAGCAGCGTCATGGCGACAAGCGTGCTGAACGAGCCGGCGAAGCAGACGGCGAGATTGCGTCGCCAATGGATGTTGAAGCCGCTCTGTTCGGGTTCCTTGGGCGTCATGTCATGCGTGCCAATGCTGGGGTTGTTGCGGATACCAATTTGGGATACCAAGCTGGTATCCGTCAAAATGCGAGCGCCGTCAACGCGGCTTGGAAAACGGGACGACAAATGTCGCAGATGCAAAATGTCGAAAGACAGCTTCGCGAGATGATCCTCGGTTTGGAGATCGGCCCGGGCGAGCGGCTGACCGAGCGCTGGATCGAGAGCCGCTTCGGCGCGTCGCGCACGCCGGTGCGGGCCGCATTGCTGCGCCTGGAGACGGAAGGGCTGATCGGCCGCGACGGCCGCGGCTGGACGGTGGCGCCAATCAACCTTGCCGAACTCGGGCAGATCGCCGTCTACCGCGAGGCGGTCGAAGTCGCGGCGGTTCGCCTCACGGCGGCGCTCGAAGACCGTGGCGGCATCGACGTGATCGCGGCGATGCTCGATTCCTGCGATGCTGAGACGCCGCGCGAGGAGTGGCATCGCGTCGGCCTGGATTTCCACATCGAACTGGCAAGGCTTTCCGGCAACGAGTTTCTGCTCAGGGCAGTGCGCGACGCGATGACCAGGCTGTCGCGTGCGCGCTGGCTGGAGGTGCGCGATGAGAAGGCGCTCGGCCGTGCCTGGGCCGAACATCATGCCATCCTCGCCGCCGTCAGGAGCGCCGATGCCGATGAAGCGGCGCGACTGCTTTCCGCTCACATCGCCGGCAGCCGAGATCGGCTGGTCACCTCATTGCATGACGACCGGCGCGGTTTGCGCGCACGCGGGTTTGCCGTGGTCGCGGCTTGAGGGAAAGCGTCGACACAACGCCGGTTGCATTAGCGGGCTTGCAACATGGCCGGGAGAATGCTGTAGGAGACGAGGGGAACTTGCTGAACTCGCGGACGTATGGCCACACTCTCTCGAACCGCCGCAAAGCTGTTCTATTACGCGCGCAATTTCGCGCGCGACCGCGCACCGCAGTCCCTGTTTCGCGACCGCCTCGCCAGCCGGCTTGAACAGGCCATGCTTTCGGGCAAGACGGTTCGCGAGCGGCTGAACTACTACAACAAGCTGGAACACCCGTTCGTGCCCAGTCCGGACGCCGTAGCCGTCGGCAAGCTGCCGTCCTCTTCCAGCATGTATTATTACGACCTCAAGGAATTCGCGCGCTATTTCGATCCCGGCCTGCTGATCGATTTCGAATTCGGCGACGTTGTCGGGGTTCCGGAGTTCCCGAGGATCGTCAAGGACCGGCCCATCGGCGACGACAATGCGAACGGCGTGCTGATGAAGCTGAACAAGTTCCGTCACTTCTACATGCCGCCCGACAACCTGTCTTTCGCCGCCAAGCGTCCGATGGTGGTCTGGCGCGGTCATCTCAACAATCCGATTCGCACCCGCTTCGTCGAAAAAGCCGCCGACCTGCCGATTTGCGATGCGGGTTCCCACAGGGCCGATGCGCCGGACGGATACCGCAAGCCGTTCCTGAACATCGAGCAGCAGCGACAGTATCGCTACATCGTCTCGCTCGAAGGCAATGATGTCGCGACGAACCTGAAATGGATCATGAGCTCCAATTCACTCTGCCTCATGCCGGAACCGACCTACGAAACCTGGTTCGCCGAAGCCCAGGTCGAGCCCAACGTCCACTATGTGCCCCTGCAGCCGGATTTCTCCGACCTGCTCGACAAGGTGGCCTATTTCGAAAAACATCCCGACGAGGCGGGACGGATAACCGCCGCCGCCAATGCCTATTGCCGCAGATTCGGCAATGAGCAGGACGAGCAGGCGATCTCGCTGCTCGTCCTCTACAAATATTTCGTGCTGAGCGGGCAGATTAAGCCCGACGCGGAAGTCTGGCGCTTTATCGCCGGCTGAGCGTTTTAAGCGTGAGAGCGGTCGAGCACCTCGTCGGCCGGCCCGAAACGATCCCTGGCCGTGAACTGCTGGTGCCAATAGGGATAAAGCACCGGCGGCCGGCTGACGACGTCGAGACGCTGCCGTTCGTCCTCGGCGAGCGACAGGCTTGCCGCGGCGAGGTTGTCCTTGAGCTGCGCCTCGTTGCGCGCGCCGATCACCAGCGAGCTTACGGCCGGTCGGCCGAGCAGCCAGGCAAGCGCCACCTGCGCGCCCGAAACGCCGCGTGCCTTGCCGATGAAGTTGAGCACGTCGACAATGCGCCACAGGCGATCCTCATCGCGGATCGGCGGTTCCGTCCAGCCGCCGATCTGGCGCGCGGTCGGGCTGTCGCGATGGTATTTGCCGGAGAGCAGTCCGCCGGCCAGCGGGCTCCAGACGAGCACGCCGAGGCCCTGGTCGACCGAGATCGGCAGCAATTCGTATTCGGCCTCCCGCGCTTCCAGCGTGTAGTGGATCTGCTGAGTGATGAAACGGGCCTGATGGCGGCTGTCGCTGACGGCAAGAGCCTTCATTACCTGCCAGCCCGACCAGTTGGAGCAGCCGATATAGCGGATCTTGCCCTGATTGACCAAGGTGTCGAGCGCCGCGATCGTTTCCTCGACCGGGGTGAGCCCATCCCATTGGTGGACGAAATAGACGTCGATGACGTCGGTCCTGAGCCGCTTCAGGCTCTTTTCGCACTCGCGGATCAGGTGATGGCGCGACAGGCCTTCGTCATTGGGGCCGGTGCCGATACGCATGCGCGCCTTCGAGGCGATCAGTACATCGTTCTTGCGCTTGCCGCCAAGCGCCTCGCCGATGATCTCTTCCGACAACCCGTTGGAATAGACGTTTGCGGTGTCGATGAGGTTGATGCCGGCATCGATGCAGGTGTCGATGATGCGTTTGGCTTCCGAAAGATCCGAATTGCCGACGGCGGCGAACGGACCGGTGCCGCCGAAGGTCATGGTGCCAAGCGTCAATGTCGAGACTTTCAAGCCGGATCGGCCGAGCGTGCGGTATTCCATGTCGGTCCTCGCAATTTGTTTTGAAGAAGCGCCGTGGCGAGCGCCGGAAAGAGCGAGGGATTTGTAGGACAATTCCCGCCGCTTGTCGCCCCGCTATCGATACGGGGTCGATCACATATCTTCCATATCGATGCAGCTGCCGGGCGATTGCAATAAAACCGTCATTGCGCCTCTGTATCTCAGTCGGCTTACGGAGTGTCCGGCCGGGGCTTCCGAAGCGGTGTTAGCTGACAGGCAGACGGAGCAGCGCGATGAATGAACTGAAACCGAATTCCGGGGCCAAGGACTGGCTGGAGGCCGAGCTCGAGGATACGCTCGACGAGGATTATGAGCTGGAGCTGTCCGAGCCGGCGCTCTCGCTCGAGATCGCCAAGATCTACAAGAAGTCGCATCCGCCCTCCATCGAGCGCATGACCTATTTTCGCGAGCTGCTCAGGCTGCAGTCGGAGCTGATCAAGCTCCAGTCCTGGGTCGCCTACCACAAGAAGAAGCTGGTAGTGGTCTTCGAAGGCCGCGATTCCGCCGGCAAGGGCGGCGTCATCAAGCGCATCACGCAGCGGCTCAATCCGCGCATCGCCCGTGTCGTGGCATTACCGGCGCCGACCGAGCGCGAGAAGTCGCAATGGTATTTCCAGCGCTACGTGCCGCATCTGCCCGCGGGCGGCGAGATCGTGCTGTTCGACCGCTCCTGGTACAATCGCTCCGGCGTCGAGCGGGTGATGGGCTTTGCCAATGGGGACCAAGTCGAGGAGTTCTTCCGCGACGTGCCCGAATTCGAGCGCATGCTGGTCCGTTCCGGAATCACCCTGGTGAAATACTGGTTCTCGATCACCGACGAGGAGCAGCAGATGCGCTTCCTGATGCGCATCCACGATCCGATGAAGCAGTGGAAGCTCTCGCCCATGGACCTGCAGTCGCGTGTGCGCTGGGAGCAATACACCAAGGCCAAGGAAGAGACCTTCGCCCGCACCAACATTCCGGAAGCGCCCTGGTTCATCGTCGAGGGCAACGACAAGAAGCGGGCTCGGCTGAACTGCATCGACCATCTGTTGCAGCAGATGCCCTATGAGGAGGTTCCGCACGAGGAAATCACGCTGCCGGAGCGCGTCTTCAACCCAGAATATGAGCGCCAGGTCCTGCCGCGCGAACTCTACGTGCCGGAGAAGTATTGAGCGCCCTCCTTCTCCCCTTGTGGGAGAAGGTGGATCGGCGCGCAGCGCCGAGACGGATGAGGGGTGTTGGAAGAAATGAGGCGGTGACGATTTCCAGCTCGTCGCCAAGCTGGAGCACCCCTCATCCGACCTCGCTTCGCGAGGCCACCTTCTCCCACAAGGGGAGAAGGAGAAGCTTGGCCTACGCCCGCCCGATCATCACATGCGTGGCATCCGCCGTGGCAACTTGTTCCGTGCATTGATACCCCAGCCTCAGCATGTCGAGCCCGGCGAACAGATGCTCGCCCGAGCCGAGCAGGACAGGCGAGATGGCCAGATGCATCTCGTCGATCAAGCTCTCCTGCAGGTATTGCCGAACGATCGAGACGCCGCCGCCGACCCGCACATCCTTGCCGCCGGCCGCTGCCTTTGCCTGTTCGAGCGCCGAATGGATGCCGTCAGTAACGAAGTAAAAAGTCGTGCCGCCTTCCATCTCGATCGGTGCGCGTTTGTGGTGCGTCAGCACGAAAGTCGGTACATGATAGGGCGGGTTGTCGCCCCACCAGCCTTTCCATTTGTCGTCCGGCCATTCGCCGCGGCTCGGCGCGAACATGTTGCGGCCGAGGATCCACGCGCCGATATTCTCGAAGCTGCGGACCGCAAAATCGTTGTCGGTATCCGTGGTCCCGCTATCTTTGCCGATCATCTGGTGGAAAGAGCGGGTCTTGATCATCCATTTGTGCAGATTTTCGCCACCGACGCCCAGCGGCGTGTCGAGGCTTTGGTCGGGACCGGCGCCGTAACCGTCGAGCGACAAGGTGAAAGCGTTGACACGCAACTTGGACATGGCTGCCTCCTAAACCAGTTGTAATTCGAAATCAGTCTTTGGGATAGCTTAACTGATTGCATATTGCAAGCGGTTTATTTCCATCGGGCTGACGACTTTCAGATGGGCCATCCTGCTGGCCCGGTTGTTCCTCGAGGCGATCTGTGACAGCGTTTCTCCGGTCAGGGTAACGTTATGCCTGCGCGATGACCGCTCGACCCCAGGATCAGAAGTTTGCCATACGGGTGCTCACACCGCAGTTGTGGCCCGCGCTCGAGGACCTGTTCGGGGAAAAGGGCGCGACGGCGGGATGCTGGTGCATGTACTGGCGCATCGGCGCCGGCTACCGCAAGCAACCGGCTGATCGCAACCGGTCGGCGTTCAAGACGGTGGTGCAAAGAGGACCGCCGCCAGGTTTGCTTGCGTTCGAAAGGGAAAAGGCCGTCGGCTGGTGTCAGATAACGCCGCGCAGTGCCTTGCCGCATCTGGGCAGGGTCTGGCGGCTGAGGGCTGGCGACGATGTGCCGGTATGGTCGCTGTCTTGTCTCTATATCCGCATCGGCTATCGCAGGCGGGGGATCGCCACCGCATTGATCGAAGGTGCGGTGGCGCTTGCGTTCAAGAGCGGCGCGCCAGCCGTGGAGGCCTATCCGATAGACGCGGAGCTGTCGCCCAGTGCGTCAAGCACCGGCTATGTCTCGACCTTCGAGCGCATGGGTTTCGTCCGCGTGCCGTCTCCAACGAGGGAACGGCCAATCCTGCGGCTTACCCGCACGAAAACGGAGCGGGCGTTCGAGGCTAGCCCCTCAGCATCTCCGCCACCACCGGCGCGAAATAGGTGAGCACGCCGTCACAGCCCGCCCGCTTCAGCGCAAGCAGCGATTCCAGCATCGCCTTTTCGCCGTCGATCCAGCCATTGGCGGCCGCTGCCTTGATCATCGAATATTCGCCCGACACCTGATAGGCGAAGGTCGGCATCCGCAGCTCGTCCTTCAGCCGGCGGATGATGTCGAGATAGGGCAGGCCGGGCTTGACCATCAGCATGTCGGCGCCCTCGGCGAGGTCCTGCTCGGCCTCGCGCACGGCCTCGTCGGAATTGGCATGGTCGATATAGTAGGTCTTCTTGTCGCCCTTGAGCAGGCCGGCGGTGCCGACCGCCTCGCGATAGGGCCCGTAGAAGGCCGAGGCGAACTTCGTCGCGTAGGACATGATCGCCACGTCCTGGAAACCGTTGGCGTCGAGCGCGTCGCGGATGGCGCCGATGCGGCCGTCCATCATGTCGGACGGAGCGATGATGTCGGCGCCCGAGGCGGCCTGAATGACGGCAGCCGCGGCGACCTGCTCCACCGTCTCGTCATTGACGATGATGCCGTCGCGCAGGATGCCGTCATGGCCGTGGCTGGTGAACGGGTCGAGCGCGGCATCGGTGATGATGCCGATCTCCGGCACCGCGTCCTTGATGGCGCGCGTGGCGCGGTTGATGACATTGTCGGGGTCGAGGATGTGCGATCCGGTCTGATCGCGCAGCGCAAGCTCGACATTGGGGAAGGTGGCGATGGCCGGGATGCCCAGCTTGGCCGCGCGCTCGGCTTCCTTCACCGCGAGGTCGATAGACAGGCGATAGACGTCCGGCATCGCGGCGATCGGCTCGCGCGTGTTCTTGCCGTCGATGACGAAGATCGGCCAAATCAGGTCGTTCACCGAAAGCTGGTTCTCCTGTACCAGCCGTCGCGACCAGTCGGCCTTGCGCATGCGCCGCAGCCGCCGGCTGCCAGTGATCTCATCGACGCTGCGCGCGCCGGCGGGCTTTGCGGGAGTGAATTTGTTCATCGCCGAAACTCTCTTTTGCGCCGGCTTTTACCACGCGTCTCCGCTGCTGACCAATGCGACACGATTGTGCCAGCGTCGAAGCGCGAGTTCCTCGCCCCTGCCAAAGGCGGGGAGAGGTGGCCGCGAAGCGGACAGAGAGGGGGCCTTCGTAGGGCGCTCCCCTCTCCGTCTCGGCTTCGCCGAGCCACCTCTCCCCACTGCGTGGGGCGAGGAACCCTCACGGCTGCCCGTGCCCCGACAAGATCTGCGCCGCGCCCCTGATCGCCACACGGAACGCCTCGTCGAAGCTGACGCCGCGCACCTGCCAGCGATAGGTCTTGCCGCGGTCGGCCAGCCGCCAGTCGGCGATCCAGCCGAGTTCCTTGTCGCTCCATACGATGCTGCCGGCGAGCGCTCGGCCCGCTCCCGCTTTTTTTGCGAGCTTATCGAGTCTTGCCATATCGGCGCCGGAAAGAGCCTTTTCACCCAGGCCGCCAAGCTGCCCGGCCTTAGGAAAGGTGACGCGCATCAGCAGCGGATCGGCAGCATTGGCGAAGGATTCGCGCATCGCGTCGCCGCGCTGCTCGTCTAGCGTCAGCATAAAATGTCGCGAGCCCTGCTCGGCGGTCATGAAGACGGCGATCGGCGGCCGTTCGCCGAGCCAGGGCCGGCTGCCGAGCTGCGCCAGCAGCTTGTCGATGACAGCTGGCTTATAGAGGCAGGTGAGATCATGCGGCCTGTCATGCGTGCCTTGCTCGTCATGGATCGGGATGCCTTCGAGCCGGTCGTGATAGCGGAAGGACTGCACGAAGTCGGCCGCCTTGTCGCGCAGAGCCAGCATCTCCGTCTTCTGCGTCAGGCGCTGGTCGCCCGAAACCTTGACCAGCACCTTGTCGAGGCAATCCTTGAAGCCGATCTCGCGATTTGCCTCGCCGGTGCCGGTGACGATCGCCTGCGCCTGGTAGAGCTCGGCGATTGTCGCGGCGCGGACGGGCAGTCCCAGACATAGGAGACCGACCAATCCAACCGCGAAGCGGGAAATTCCAGGCATGTCGATCTGCTCGAAACCTGTCGGGCGCGGGCACAGTGCTTTGCCGGTTACCTAACATCTGGCGCTGCCGCCCGCCAGCGCAAGGAGCGCCCCCCAGTAACCGCCGCCATTGACGCGTCTCCATGCCGCCTTTAGCACTTCTCTCCCCCGGCGGGCGGAGAGAGGGATTCTCTGGTGATGGATTTTGGCGGAGGCGACGAGATCCGCTTCGAGCGGCTGGGCAGAGCGGGTTTGGTCACTTTGACCCGCCCCAAGGCTCTCAACGCCGTCACGCACAACATGGTCAAGGCGCTCGGCAGGGCGCTCGACGCCTGGGAGCAGGACACGGGCCTAGGTTTTGTCGTCGTCAAGGCCGAGGGCAGGGCGTTTTCCGCCGGCGGCGACATCCTGCATATCTACGAGGCCGGCCGCGCCGGCGAACCTCCGGTCGATTTCTTCGCCGACGAGTACCGGCTCAACGCCCGCATCGCGCGCTTCAAAAAACCTTATATCGCTTTGATCGACGGCATCGTCATGGGCGGCGGCGTCGGCATTTCCTTCCATGGCTCGCATCGCGTGCTGACCGAAAACGCGCAGTTCGCCATGCCGGAGGTCGGCATCGGCTTTTTCCCGGATGTCGGCGCCAGCCATTTGCTGCCGGATCTCGGCGGCTCTTTCGGCATGTATCTCGGGCTGACCGGAAATCGCATCCGCCACGGCGATGCGCTTTGGTCGGGGCTTGCCACGCACACCATCAAGGCGCAGGATCAGGCTGGGTTGCTCGACGAGCTGGCGACCAGCAACGATCCGGATGCCGAGCTGCGCAATTTCTCCGTCCCGGCAAAACGCGAGACGGAGCAGCAGGACCTGGATTCGATCGCACGCCATTTTTCGCAAAGCTCGCTTGCCGATATCATCGCCAGCCTCGAGGAGGCCGCCGCCGGCGATGCTTTCGCCGCCAGGACGCTTGCCACGATCAAGACCCGTTCGCCGACCAGCCTAAACGTCGCCTGGCGCGAGATCAGCGCTGACTCGACACTGTCGATGGACGAATGCATGAAGATGGAGTTCCGCATCCTCAATCGCATGCTTGCCGGCCATGATTTCTATGAAGGCATCCGCGCCGCCATCATCGAAAAAGGCTCGAAGCCCGAGTGGCGGCCCGCACGCCTGGATGAGGTCCGGACGGCCGACATCGACGCCTATTTCGCGCCGCTCGGGGACAAGGAGCTTGTCCTGTGAGCGAGGTCACCTCCAGGCGCGTGGTGCTTCAGCCCTCGACCACCGAGGTCATCTTCGCCTGGTTCCAGCGCGTCATCGCCGGCTACTGCCTGTTGTTCGGCATCCTCTATTGGATCCGCCTTATCGGCATTTATCCGGGCGAGATGTGGCGCTTCGACCTGATGCCGGTGCACTGGCAGGTGGCGGCGGCCATGCTCGCGGTGTTCTTTCCCTTCGCCGCCGCCGGCCTCTGGATGCTGGCATCGTGGGGGCCGGTGATCTGGTTCATCTGCGCCGCGACCGAGACGGTGATGTATGCCGGTTTCCCCGATCTCTTCGGCCACCGCCTGCTGATCGTGATCTCGCACGCCTGCGTGGCCTTGCTCTACATCGTCTTTCGCGTCACCATCTGGCTGCAGAAGCGCCGGCTCCGCCAATGAGCATGATGCCGAAAAGTGTGAAGCGGTTTTCGGACGACATCATGCGCCACCCATAAAGCCGGCCGAGGGCCGACCTTCGGAACCGGTTTCGCGGCCCCGTTTCACTGCAAGATCCATTGGCTAAATCTTTAGGTTAATTGTTCTTGCTCGGGTGACCGATCGTTAAGCGTCTTCCGAAACCTCTTACCGGTAAGCTCTTGTTAGCCCTGGCGTTTAAGTCGAATTTTATGAGTATTCGATAGTGTCGCGATCAAGGTGAAAAACAAAAAATCACCAAGGCGACAAACGAGAGGCAAAGACAATGATCAATTCGCGTCCGGCGGCGAAGACCGCAAACGTATCCGACGATCGCCGCGAGGCTATCCGCTCGCTTTACATGGAATCGCTGCAGCTGGTGGAGCGTCTGCACCGCCGCCTGCTTGACGTGATCAAGGACGAGTTCGACCGCAACGGCCGTTCCGACATCAACGCCATCCAGGCGCTGCTGCTCTTCAACATCGGCAACTCCGAGCTGACCGCCGGCGAGCTGCGCTCGCGTGGCTATTATCTCGGCTCCAACGTCTCCTACAATCTGAAGAAGCTGGTCGACCTCGGCTTCATCAACCACCAGCGTTCGCGCATCGACCGCCGTTCGGTCCGCGTCTCGCTGACGCCGAAGGGCAACGAGGTGGCCGACGTCGTCGCCGGCCTCTATGAGCGCCATGTCGGCTCGATCGAGGCGGTCGGCGGCATCAACACCGACGAGTTCAAGCAGATGAACCGCGCGCTGCAGCGGCTCGACCGCTTCTGGAACGATACGATCGCTTACCGGATGTGAGCGCTTCGCAATTGGGGACGGGAAAGCCGCGCCGAAGAAGCGCGACCGGGAGAAGAGTACGGGATCGGTGCTTGAAGCGCACCGGTCCTATCCTTTTGCGAAGGCGGGCATCTGCGGGAGTTTGACCGTCGCTCTGCGCATTGAAGCTCCGCGCCTGAAGGGCAGGGTGCTTACTTCGCAAGGACGCGCCAGCATCGCGCGATGCAAAAAAGCATCGCCGCCCTTCCTTTCACCTTGCCGCAGCAGGCAAATCGCGGGCCAAGGCCACGTTGCCGCCATAATCGCGGTCAATGCGGTTTGTGAGTGACGCTGCGGGCCTGTGCCTTGCGCTCCTTGGAACCTGCGTTGCGGCAGCGCGTTTCTGGCGGCCGACCGATGCGGGTCATGGTTGGCGAATTGTTAAGTTTGCCGCCCCTAGAGTGCGGACAAGCCGCCCGGCGAGCGATTGAGCGAGAGCGAATAGCCAAGAATGTCTGCCATGAGAACCAGCCGCCGTTTCTTCCTCACCGGAGCCTCCGCGCTTGCCGCCGCAATGGTCGCCGGCCAAGCGAGCGCCCAGGACGTGATCGGGGACATCCTGAAATCCTCGACCCGCGGCAATTGGGACGACCAGTTCGACGCCCGCGGCACCGACACCAACAAGGTCGCCTCGACGCTGCCGATCTTCAGCCTGCAGACGGTGGCCTTCACCGAGCAGGCGGTGGCGCAGTATCAGAACATCGTCTCCCAGGGCGGCTGGGAACAGGTTCCGGCGACCAAGAAATTGCAGCTCGGCGTCGACGATCCGGATGTCGTTCCGCTGCGCAAGCGCCTGATGGTCTCGGGCGACCTGCCGCAGAGCGCCGGCATTTCAACGGCCTTCGATTCCTATGTCGACTCGGCGGTAAAGCGCTTCCAGCTCCGTCATGGCCTGCCGGCCGACGGCGCCATGGGCAAATACACCTACGCCGCGATGAACGTGTCGGCGCAGGTCCGGCTCGGCCAGTTGCAGACCAATTTGCAGCGCCTGAAGGAAAAGGCCGGCACGCTGGGCGACCGTTACGTGCTGGTCGACATTCCGGGCGCCCAGGTCGAAGCCGTCGAGAACGACCGCGTCGTGCTGCGCCACACCGCGATCGTCGGCAAGATCGACCGCCAGACGCCAATCGTGAACTCGAAGATCAACGAGATCATCGTCAATCCGTACTGGAATGCGCCGGTCTCGATCGTGCGCAAGGACATCATTCCGCTGATGCGGAAGGACCCGAACTACCTCAAGGACAGCCACATCCGCCTGTTCGCGCCGGATGGCAGCGAGGTCGATCCGATGACCATCGACTGGTCGACGGACGACGCCGCGAAATACCGTTTCCGCCAGGATCCCGGCGCCGGCAACGCCATGGCCTCGGTCAAGATCAACTTCCCGAGCCCGGACGGCGTCTACATGCACGACACGCCGCAGCAGAGCCTGTTCGGCAAGCTGATGCGCTTCGATTCCTCCGGCTGCGTGCGTGTCCAGAACGTGCGCGACCTCGTCACCTGGATCCTGCGCGACACGCCCGGCTGGGACCGCCAGCATTTCGAGGCAGCGATCAAGACCGGCGAGAACACCCCGATAAATGTGGTCAACCCGGTGCCGGTTCACTTCCTCTATCTGTCGGCGTGGTCGACCGCCCCGGGCGTCGTGCAATTCCGCGACGACATCTACGGCCTCGACGGCGCCAGCGAGCTGCAGATCAGCTCCGCGCTTTAAGCATCCGATCTAAGAAGAAAAAGGCCGCTCTCGTAGCGGTCTTTTTGTTCAGGCCAGCCGCAACTGCCAGCAAGCGGAACGACAGCCTCGGTGCTGGACGGCGCGCCTTCAATTGCGCATGATCGGATTAAATCAGCGATCAAACCGGCTTCAGGCTTGCCGGCATCGAGGCCGAGCGCGCCGAACTGCGGGACGATGCTTCGCCGTGGCGACAGACGATGCTTCGCCGTGGCGACATCAACGACCATACGGCGCGCAAGCTGTTCACCGAAATCACCTTCTCAGAGGCGATGCTGAAGCCGCGAACCGCGCGATTAGCATCCGCCAGGCTTGGCTTGACGCAAACCGGCCAGCAAATTTCGCGCCCCAAACGTGGCGGGCCGAAAACAACTGTGTTAATGCGCGGCGACCTCGCAGACCTCCGGCCCCAAGGGAAAGCAAGCCATGTCAAATGCCGCGGCAGCCTCCACCAAATTCGAATCCTTCTTCGAGACCACGCTTGCCGATGCCGATCCGGAAATCTTCGGCTCCATCCGCAATGAGCTCGGCCGCCAGCGCCATGAGATCGAGCTGATCGCTTCCGAAAACATCGTGTCGCGCGCCGTGCTCGAGGCGCAAGGCTCGATCATGACCAACAAATATGCCGAGGGCTACCCGGGTAAGCGCTACTATGGCGGCTGCCAGTTCGTCGACGTGGCCGAGGAACTGGCCATCGAGCGCGCGAAGAAGCTGTTCGGCTGCAACTTCGCCAATGTCCAGCCGAATTCGGGCAGCCAGATGAACCAGGCAGTGTTCCTGGCGCTGCTGCAGCCCGGCGACACTTTCATGGGTCTCGACCTGAATTCGGGCGGCCATCTCACTCACGGCTCGCCGGTCAACATGAGCGGCAAGTGGTTCAAGGTCGTCTCCTACGGCGTGCGCAAGGACGATCACCTGCTCGATATGGACGCGATTGAGAAGACCGCGCATGAGACGAAGCCGAAGCTGATCCTCGCCGGCGGCACCGCCTATTCGCGCATCTGGGACTGGAAGCGTTTCCGCGAGATCGCCGATTCGATCGGCGCTTACCTCATGGTCGACATGGCGCATATCGCCGGTCTCGTCGCCGGCGGCATGCATCCGTCGCCGCTGCCCCACGCCCATGTCGTGACCACGACGACCCACAAGTCGCTGCGCGGCCCGCGCGGCGGCATGATCCTGTGCAATGACGAGGAAATCGCCAAGAAGATGAACTCGGCGGTGTTCCCGGGTCTGCAGGGCGGGCCGCTGATGCATGTCATCGCCGCCAAGGCGGTGGCGCTCGGCGAAGCGCTGAAGCCGAGCTTCAAGGCCTATGCCGAAAGCATCGTCGCCAATGCCAAGGCGCTGGCCTCCAGCTTGCAGGAGACTGGCCTCGACATCGTCTCGGGCGGCACCGACAATCACCTGATGCTGGTCGACCTTCGTCCGAAGAACGCCACCGGCAAGCGCGCGGAAGCAGCCCTTGGCCGCGCCAACATCACCTGCAACAAGAACGGCATCCCATTCGATCCGGAAAAGCCGTTCGTCACCTCTGGCGTGCGCCTCGGCACGCCGGCCGGCACCACGCGCGGCTTCGGCCAGGCCGAGTTCCGCGAGATCGGCAAGCTGATCGCCGAGGTGCTGGACGGGCTGAAGGTGGCGAATTCCGATGAGGGCAACGCGGCGGTCGAGGCCGCTGTGAAGGCCAAGGTCACGGCGCTGACCGACCGCTTCCCGCTCTATCCCTATCTCGGTTGACCGGGCGCCGCGCGTCATCTTTTATCCTGCGCTTGCGCCGCTCCTGTGGGCGGCGCGGCTTACTGGAGATCCGATGATGCGTACTTCCCGTCTCGCTGCGACTTTGCTTGGTCCGCTTGCCGCCTTCGCCGCCTCCGCCGCGATGTCTCAGGAAGAAACCAAGCCGAATGCTGATCTGCCCGCCACCAGCACTTTCGGCCGGTGGACCACCATCATCGATACGCTCGATACCGGCCAGGACGTGCACAAGACCTGCGCCGCCTCGACGGCCTTCCTCGACGGCGCCGGTAACGCAGGCTCCCTGACGCTGTCGATCTCGACCGGCGACGCGCTGCCGCCGGATGCCTATCCGGCCATCATGTTCATCATCGACAACAAGACCTTGCCGACCGGCGACAAGATCGCCGCGACCTTCGGCGACCCCGGCGTGAAGGTCGCCGCGACGGTCACCTCCAACGCCGCCGCCGGCGGCCGCCCGAGCTGGTTGGTCGACAACCAGGCCAAGACCAGCCTGGCCTTGCTGCGCGCCATGCGCAAGGTCACCTCGCTCGATGTGACTTTCGGCAAACAGGCCGTCGCCAGCATTCCGATGGATGGCTTCACCAAGGCTTATCGCAATCTCGGCACGTCCTGCGGGTTTTCGACCAAGGACGTCGCGCCCTGACGTTGCCGGCCTTGGCAGGGCGCTGGCAATTGTGCTTGCGCCTCGCTATCTCTGATAGGAAGGCTCCGCGCTTTGCCATAGCGGCAAAACAAACTAAGCCTTCCGGCATCCTACCGAATCGCCAAACCGAAAGCTTCCCATGCGCTGTCCCTATTGCCAGTCCGAAGATACGCAGGTGAAGGATTCGCGTCCGGCCGAGGATGGCGCCGCCATCCGCAGACGCCGCGTCTGCCCTGATTGCGGTGGTCGTTTTACCACCTTCGAGCGCGTGCAATTGCGTGACCTCGTGGTTATCAAGAAGTCCGGGCGCAAGGTGCCGTTCGACCGCGACAAGCTGCTGCGCTCGGTCGAGATCGCGGTGCGTAAGCGCAATGTCGATCCCGAGCGCATCGACCGCGCCGTCACCGGCATCGTGCGCCAGCTCGAAAGCTCCGGCGAAACCGAGGTTGCCTCGGGCGAGGTCGGCCGGCTGGTCATGGAGGCGCTGAAATCGCTCGATGACGTTGCCTATGTCCGCTTCGCCTCGGTCTACCGGAACTTCCGCGAGGCCAAGGATTTTCACGAGCTGTTGGGCGAATTGAAGGGCGACGAGGAGAAGACCGAAGAGGACGCCGGCTGATCATGGCGGGACCGCGACTGGACGAGGCCGCGCAGGCGGCCCTTGATCGCCGGTTCATGGCCGCGGCCATCAGGCTGTCGCGCCGCAATGCCGGCCGCACCTCAACCAACCCTTCCGTCGGCACCATTATCGTGCGCGACGACGGCGCCGGCCCGATGATCGTCGGCACCGGCGTGACGGCCGTGGGCGGCCGCCCCCATGCCGAAACCGAAGCGCTTGCCGAGGCCGGCGAGCTTGCACGCGGTGCTACGGCTTACGTCACTCTGGAGCCCTGCGCCCATCACGGCCGCACGCCGCCTTGCGCCAATGCGTTGGTCAATGCCGGCATAGCGCGCGTCGTCGGTGCGGCCAGCGATCCCGATCCGCGCGTCTCCGGCAAGGGCTACGCCATCCTGCGCACCGCCGGCGTCGAGGTGGCGGAGAGGGTGCTAGCCACCGAGGCCGCCGAGCAGATGGCTGGCTATCTGACTCGTTCTCTGAAAAAACGCCCGGAAGTGACTCTGAAGCTTGCGCTTTCGAGCGATGGCAAGATCGGCCGCAAAGGCGCCGGACAGGTCGCCATCACCGGCGAGATCGCCCGGCGCGACGTCTATCTGATGCGCGCCGAGGCCGACGCCATCCTGATCGGCATCGGCACCGCGCTGGAGGACGATCCGGCGCTGACCGTGCGCCTGCCCGGACTGGAGAACCGTTCGCCGGCGCGCATCGTCCTCGATCGCCAGATTCGGTTGCCGGAGACGTCGAGGCTGGTCTCGGGCGTCGACCGCGTGCCGCTCTATGTTGCTGCTTGCCCAGAGGCCGATGCGCACCGGCGGGCGTCGCTCGAACGCGCAGGCGTGCACTTCATCGGCACGGAAACCTATGAAAGCGAGATAGCCTTGCCGGAGTTGCTGGAGGATCTGGCGGCACTCGGCATGGCGAGCGTTTTGGTCGAAGGCGGCGCCAGGGTGGCCAAGGCCTTCCTGGAGGAAGACCTGGTCGACCGCATTGTTCTGTTCCAGGGGCGGGAGGCGATCGGCGAGGACGGTATTGCATCGCCCATCGACGCCGACCACATCCCGGCTGGATTTCGCAAGCTGCGTGACATGCGCTTCGGCGAGGACAGTTACGCCGAGTGGGTAAGACCATGAGCCCAAAAAGTGGGAACCGGTTTTTGGATCAGATCACGGTCAATACGAAAGACGCTTTCTGATGTTTACGGGAATTGTGACTGATGTTGGTACGGTTGCGAGCGTGAAGCCGCTCGCCGAAGGCATCGGCCTGCGCATCGACACCGCCTATGATCCAGAAACGATCGCGATCGGCGCTTCGATTTCCTGCGGCGGCGTCTGCCTCACCGTCACGGCGCTGCCCGAGCATGGCTCCAACGCGCGCTGGTTCGAGGTCGAGGCCTGGGAGGAAGCGCTCAGGCTGACCACCGCGTCGAGCTGGAAATCCGGCACCCGGATCAATCTGGAACGGGCACTGAAGATCGGCGATGAGCTCGGCGGCCATATCGTTTCCGGCCATGTCGACGGCACCGCCGAGATCGTCGAGCGCAAGGAAGAGGGCGATGCCGTGCGCTTCACGCTGGAAGCGCCGCGCAATCTGGCGAAGTTCATCGCGCCCAAAGGGTCGGTCGCGCTCGACGGCACCTCGCTTACCGTCAACAAGGTCGAAGCGACCCGCTTCGACGTGCTCCTCATCGATCATTCGCTGAGCGTCACCACCTGGGGCGAGCGCCAGGCCGGCGACCGCGTCAACATCGAGATCGACACCATGGCGCGTTACGCGGCGCGCCTGGCGGAGGCCGCGAAAGAAGGGCTTTGATGGATCCCAAAGGAGCTGAAGAGACCGTCGAGCGCTGGCAGATGACTCTCGACGCGTTGGCGGATGTCGTTGCCGGCAGAGTGATAAAACACCAGGAAGTCGAGGCTTGGGTCAAAAGCCTGGTGGATCGCGCGGATCTCGCAACGCGTCAGCCTGAATAGGTCACAGAACGTCGCGCCGCAGCATCTTCCGCTTGCGGTCAACACGGCTTCGGCCTAAGTCACCGGCAACCCCCCGGAGACTTTTATGGCTGGCACATCCCAACACGGCAAAGCGTTCATTCGCCCGAAGGCGAAGGCGCATCTGCTCATTGTCGAAGCGCGCTTTCACGACGATCTCGCCGACGCCCTGCTCGAAGGCGCGACCGGCGCGCTCGATGAGGCCGGCGCCACCTATGACGTGGTGACGGTTCCCGGCTCGCTCGAAATACCGGCCGTTATAACCTTCGCGCTCGATGGAGCGGCCGAAGGTGGCACGCATTACGACGGTTTTGTTGCGCTCGGCACCGTCGTCCGTGGCGACACCTATCATTTCGATATCGTCGCTAATGAATCGAGCCGCGCGCTGATGGACCTTTCGGTGCAGGAGGCGATCGCGATCGGCAACGGCATCCTGACGACCGAGAACGATGCGCAGGCATGGGCGCGCGCGCGGAAGACGGAAGGCGACAAGGGCGGCTTCGCGGCGCGCGCGGCGCTGACCATGATCGCGCTCAAAGAGAAATTCGGAGCCCAATCGTGACCGATCCCGCCTCGACCGGTGCGGTGCGCCACGCCAACAAGCGCGGCGCCGCCCGTCTTGCCGCCGTCCAGGCGCTCTATCAGATGGATGTGGCCGGCAGCGGCGTCTTCGAGATCACGGCCGAATACGAAGCCTTCCGCCTCGGCAAGGAAGTCGACGGCGCGCTCTATCGCGAGGCCGACGCGCAATGGTTCCGCGCCATCCTGACCGGCGTCGTCGAGAACCAGAAGACCATCGATCCCGTCATCCGCCAGGCGCTGACCGAGGACTGGCCGCTGTCGCGGCTGGATTCGACGCTACGCGCCATCCTTCGCGCCGGCGTCTACGAATTGATGAAGCGCGAGGACGTGCCGGTGGCCGTGATCGTCTCCGAATATGTCGACATCGCCAAGGCATTTTACGAGGAAGACGAGCCGAAGCTGGTGAACGCCGTACTGGATCGCGTTTCGCGCCGGGTTCGCGGCGAGGGACGCGGCAAGGACGCTTCGTGACAACCGCAACGGCCGCGGTCGCCGAGACCGGCAGGGAAGGGCGTCGCACGGCGGTGCTGCTTGCCGCAGCGCAGGCGATCGTCGGTTCGGCCGCGCCGATCGCCATTTCGCTGGGCGCGCTCGCCGGGCAATATCTGCTCGGTCCAGACAAGTCGCTCGCGACGGCGCCGGTCACCGGTTTCAATATTGGCGTGGCGCTGGGAGCCTTG
Source organism: Mesorhizobium sp. B2-8-9 (assembly GCF_006439475.1). Classification (NCBI taxonomy): domain Bacteria; kingdom Pseudomonadati; phylum Pseudomonadota; class Alphaproteobacteria; order Hyphomicrobiales; family Phyllobacteriaceae; genus Mesorhizobium; species Mesorhizobium sp. B2-8-9. Next base: position 60,068 of record NZ_VFTQ01000010.1, read on the forward strand.
CCGGCCGCCGCCATCATCCGCCGGCTCGGCCATCGCGGCGGCTTCATGACAGGCACTATCGTCACCGCGCTCGGTGGCCTGGTCGCGACGCTCGCGCTCTTCCAGGCAAGTTTCTGGCTGTTCGCCTTCGGCCTCTGCGTCATTGGCGTCGGCGGCGCTTTCGTCCAGCAATTCCGCTTCGCGGCCGCCGACAATGCGCCGCCGGAATTCAAGGCGCGCGCCATCTCCTTCGTGCTGGCGGGCGGCATCATCACCGCCGTCCTCGGGCCGCAGATCGTCATCTACACGCGCGAATTGCTGGCTCCGGTAATGTTTGCCGGGTCCTTCGCCTCGATCCTGCCCCTGGCGGCGGTTGGCGCGCTCATCCTGTCGTTCCTGCGGGTTTCCTCCCGGACCGGCGCCGTCACTGAAACCGCTGCAAGCGATGCCCGCCCGTTGATTGAAATTGTCGCCCAGCCGCGTTTCGTCGCCGCGTTGTTCTGCACCGTCGGCAGCTACGCGCTGATGAGCTTCGTCATGACCGGCGCGCCGCTCGCCATGGTCGGCTGCGGCCTGTCGGAAGACAATGCCACGCTTGGCATTTCGTGGCACGTCATGGCCATGTTCGGGCCAAGCTTCTTCACCGGTACGCTGATCCATCGCTTCGGCGCCGAGCGCATCGTCGCCACTGGCCTTGTCCTGCTGATCGGCTGTGCTGCCGTGGCGCTTTCCGGCCTGGCGCTCTGGCAGTTTTGGACGGCGCTGATCCTGCTCGGGCTCGGCTGGAATTTCGGTTTCATCGGTGCCACCGCAATGGTCGCGGCCAGCTACCGGCCCTCCGAGAAGAGCAAGGTCCAGGGTTTCCACGACTTTGCCCTGTTCGGCTCCGTCGCATTCGCTTCGCTGATGTCGGGCGCGATTTACAACGCCTGGGGTTGGACCATGTTGAACTGGATCGTCTTCCCTGTCGTCGCGCTCTGCTTCCTGGCGCTCGGCACGTTGAAGTTGGTGGGTGCTCCCAAATCTTGAAGAAGGCGCCCGACCAGCTCTTCCGGCCTCTCGAACAACCGGCCTGAACGACCGGCGTCAGGCATCCGGGGGGAGCACCTGCAGGACCCGCGCGATGAACATGTGGAACTCCTGCATATAGTTGCGCAGGAATGTCTCTGTTGACGCCACCGTCACCTCGCCATCGTCGGTGATCAGCCCCGGGGTGAACTGAATGTAGGCTTCGGGCGAGTTCATCTGGGGCGCGTTGCAGAAGCTGAGCACGCTGCGCAGGCTCTGTTGGGCGACCGCGGTTGCGATCGCGCCCGGCGATGTTCCGATGACGGCAGTCGGTTTGCGGGCAAAGGAGTTCTTGCCGTAGGGCCGGCTGGCCCAGTCGATTGCATTCTTCAGGCCGCCGGGGATCGATCGGTTGTACTCCGGCGTGACGAAAAGCACCGCCTGGACGGATGCGATGGCTTTCTTGAACTCCAGGGCGACAGGCGGGAAGGCGGCGTCATAGTCGTAGCTGTAGAGCGGCAGGTCCTTGAAGGGGATTTCCGTCATCTCAAGTTCCGGCGGCGCCAGTTTGACGAGAGCCTTCGCAAGCTTGCGGTTGATGGAGCCCTTGGCGAGGCTGCCGATGAGGTAGCCGACTTTGTGCTTGGCCATGACACACTCCTTTTTGGCCGCCGACCCGCCTTTCCCAATATTTCGCAAAACGGGGTAAGCCGCCAGCCGGCCTTAGGTCGGCATCGCGCTATGTCGGGTGGAACCGCGCTTTTGTGGGATCGAACAAAATTATTGCGCCTGTCCCCCAAGTTATGAAACCGTGTACCCCGACTGCCTGTTATAGCCGTGCTCATATGCAGCCACCGATCAATCGGTTCACAGCAAGGGATTCCACAATGTTTTCAATCGGAAAGCTCGCCGTAGCAGCCATTGCGCTCGGCCTTGCCACTGCCTCGGCCAGCGCTCAGGTGGTCGTCTCCTCGAAGATTGATACCGAAGGCGGGGTGCTGGGCAATATCATCCAGCTCGTGCTCAACGCCAACAACATCAAGACGACCGACCGGATCCAGCTCGGCGCGACGCCCGTGGTGCGCAAGGCGATCGCCGCTGGCGAGATCGACATCTATCCCGAATATACCGGCAATGCCGCCTTCTTCTTCCAGAAGGCAGACGATCCGGTCTGGAAGGACGCCGCCAAGGGCTACGAAACCGCCAAGAAGCTCGACTATGATGCCAACAAGATCGTCTGGCTATCGCCGTCGCCGGCCAACAACACTTGGGCGATCGCGCTGCGCAAGGAAGTGGCCGACGAGAACAAGCTCGTCACCTTGACCGACTTCGGCAAATACGTCGCGGGCGGCGGCAAGGTTGTGCTGGCGGCCTCCGCCGAGTTCGTCAATTCGGCGGCGGCGCTCCCGGCCTTCCAGACGACATACGGCTTCACGCTGAAGCCGGACCAGCTGATCACGCTCTCCGGTGGCGATACCGCGGCGACCATCGCAGCCGCCGCCAACCAGACCAACGGCGCCAACGCCGCCATGGTCTATGGTACCGATGGCGGCATCCAGCCTTCCGGCCTCGTCGTGCTCGAGGACGACAAGGCTGTGCAGCCCGTCTATCAGCCCGCACCGATCATCCGGGAAGAGGTCCTGAAGCAGCATCCCGAGATCGAGACGCTGCTGAAGCCGGTCTTCGCCAAGCTCGATCTCGTCACGTTGCAGGGGCTCAACGGCCGCGTTCAGCTGGGCGGCGAGCCGGCGAAGGGGGTCGCGGAGGATTTTTTGAAGAAGAACGGGTTTTTGAAGTAAGATAAGCCCGCCTTGAAAAGCGAGAAGTCGTTGCGAGGCGCCCCCCTCTGTCCTGCCGGACATCTCCCCCTCAAGGGGGGAGATTGGCTGTTGCTGCGCCTCGCTCCCTTCTCCGGCCTTGGTGATTGGCGAAGGCCCTCGCGACATCTGATCTCCCCCCTAGAGAGGGAGATGGCCGGTAGGCCAGAGGGGGGCGCCTCGCGCAAACGCGCGTCATGACCCTGCGCCTCGACAAGCTCGGCGTCGTCATTGCCGCGATCGTGGCCTACGCCGCGTTCCTCGCCCCGTTCGCCACGTTCCGCGCCAACCGTATCGTGCCGGGGCAGGCGCGCTCGATCCTGGAAGCGCTGCCGTCCATGCTTGGCATGCTATTGCTGGCGATAGTGACAGGGGCCGCGATCGTCGCCCTGCTCAGGACGCCGCTTTTGCTCAGGCTGATCGCCGGCGTCGTGGCGCTGGTCGCGCTATCGGTCCTGATCGGTGTTGCCGGCGGTTTTCTGACGCCCACCGGCAACACCTTCGCTCGCGTCTCGCCGGCTTCGGGTTTCTGGCTGCTGATCTTTGCCTTCACCTTGCTCCTCGCCGATGTGCTGACCAGGCTGAACCTGTCGCCCAGGGCGCGCGTCGGCGTGCTGGTGCTGGCCGCTTTAGCCATTGCCGCACTGCTCGTTTCGGGACGTTGGGACAGTCTTTCCATCCTCAAGGAATATGCAGGCCGCGCCGACAGTTTCTGGGCCGAAGCTTCCAAGCACGTCACGCTGGCGCTTGGTTCGCTGGCCGGCGCGGTCGTGGTCGGGATACCGCTCGGCATCTTGTGCCATCGCGTCGAGAAGCTGCGGGCAGGGGTGCTCAACGTGCTCAACATCATCCAGACCATTCCGTCGATCGCGCTCTTTGGCCTGCTGATCGCGCCGCTCGGCTGGGTCGCCCTGCACGTGCCGGGTGCCGCCGCGGTCGGCATCAGGGGCATCGGCACCGCGCCGGCCTTTGTCGCGCTGTTCCTCTATTCGCTGCTGCCGGTGGTGGCCAACACCGTGGTGGGACTCGCCGGCGTGCCACGCGCCGCCAACGACGCCGCGCGCGGCATGGGCATGACCGATCGCCAGCGCCTCTTCGATGTCGAGTTCCCGCTCGCCTTTCCGGTGATCCTGACCGGCATCCGCATCGTGCTTGTTCAGAACATCGGGCTTGCCACTATCGCCGCGCTGATCGGCGGCGGCGGCTTCGGCGTGTTCGTTTTCCAGGGTGTCGGCCAGACGGCCATGGATCTGGTGCTGCTCGGCGCGCTGCCGACCGTGGCGCTGGCCTTTGCTGCGGCGATCATCCTCGACGCGGTCATCGAGATGACCGCCACCAAGCGCAGGGTTGAAACGGCATGATCGAAATCGAAGGCATCACCAAGCGCTATGACGAGACGACGGTGGTCGACAATGTTTCGATGGTCATCGAGCCTCGAACCGTCGCCACCATCGTCGGCACGTCGGGGTCCGGCAAGACGACGCTGCTCAGGATGATCAACCGGCTGGTCGAGCCGACCGCGGGCGTGATCAAGCTCGACGGCGCCGACAACCGCTCGCTGCCCGGCTATCAGCTGCGCCGCAGCATCGGCTACGCCATCCAGGGGCATGGCCTGTTTCCACACCGCACGGTAGCGCAGAACATCGCCACCGTGCCGTTGCTGCTCGGTTGGGACCGAGACCGCATCAAGGCGCGCGTCGACGAGTTGATGACGCTCTACCAGCTCGACCCGGAGGCTTACGGGCCGCGTTACCCGCACGAGCTTTCCGGCGGCCAGCAGCAGCGCGTCGGCGTTGCCCGCGCTTTAGCCGCCGAGCCCAACGTGCTTTTGATGGATGAACCCTTCGGCGCGCTCGACCCGATCATTCGCACCAAGGCGCAGGAGGATCTGCTGACGATCCAGAAGCGCTTCGGCACCACCATCATCCTCGTCACCCACGACATGGAAGAAGCGGTGCATCTGGGCGACAAAATAGCCGTCATGGATGCGGGCAAGCTGGTGCAATACGCAAAGCCGGCGGAGATTCTGGCCAGGCCTGCGAACGGCTTCGTCGAGACACTGGTCGGCGCCAGCGAAAGGCCGTTCCGGCTGCTGTCGCTGGGGCCAGTGCGCGACGCCGTGGAGCCCGGCAGTGCCGAAGGCGAGGCGATCCGCGGCGAAGCCACGCAGCGCGACGCCCTGGCCGAGCTGTTGTGGTCAGGACGCCCGGCGCTGCCGGTGAAAGGCGCCGACGGCAAGCTGCTCGGTCGGGTCACCATCGAAGGCCTGGTGAAACGCGCGGCGAGGCCGCAATGAAAGCCTGGCTGCCCGCGCTGTTGAGGCTGGCTGTCCTGGTGCTGCTGGTGGTCTTCATCACCGCCCCCGGCTGGTTTGAACCGCTGTTGAAACCCCTGACCGAGAATGGCGCGCCGGCGATCTACAACCAGGGCAGCCTGCTGACGCTGACATTGCAGCATCTTAGGATCGTGCTGATCGCGACGGTGGCGGCGACGACCATCGCGATGGGTTTAGCCATCCTGGTCACCAGGCCGGCGGGCGCCGAGTTCCTGCCCTTGTCGCGCAGCCTGGTCAATATCGGCCAGACCTTCCCGCCCGTTGCCGTGCTGGCGCTTGCCGTGCCGGCCGTCGGCTTCGGCGAAAAGCCGACGCTGATCGCGCTCTTCCTCTACGGCCTGCTGCCGATCTTCGAGAATGCGCTGACGGCGCTCACCACGCTGCCCGGCAACGTGATGGAAGCGGCGCGCGGCGCAGGCATGACCGGCTGGCAAAGGCTGATGAAGGTCGAGCTGCCGCTGAGCGCCCCGGTGATCCTCGGCGGCATCCGGCTCTCGGTGGTCATCAGCCTCGCCACCGCGACCATCGGCTCAACGGTTGCCGCCAAGACGCTCGGCGAGGTGATAATCGCCGGCCTGATCTCGAACAACCTTGCCTTCGTGCTGCAGGGCGGCCTGATCGTCGCGGCGCTTGCCGTGCTGATCTATGACGGCCTGTCGGCGATCGAACGCTACGCCGCGCGGCGTATGGGGCAGGGGGCGGAGTAGCTGGTTGGCCGGCAGTACCCGGCGTCATTTCAATCGATCTAATTCGAAGCCTGCGCCGACACAGCTATTGGCACCATCGTCTTTTGGGCGAAAGCCGGGCAAAAACCGAACAATATCTTGACGTTCCAAGCCCTGTTTCGCATACACCCCAGCCAAGGGGTGGATTCCGCATGCGGCATCCATCTCCGTTCCAACGGCCCAGGGAGGGGTTCTTTTGGGCCATCAATCGAGGAAAATCCGGCAATGACCATCATTACCGCCGTCATCGCCTGCGGCCTGCTGTCAGTTCTGTACGCCATCTGGGCGACACGTTCGGTCCTTGCGTCCGATCAGGGCAATCAGCGCATGCAGGAAATCTCCGCCGCCATCCGCGAAGGCGCCCAGGCTTACCTGGCGCGCCAGTACACGACCATCGCGATCGTCGGCATCGTCGTTCTCCTGCTTGCCTGGTGGCTGCTTTCGATCACCGCCGCCATCGGCTTCCTGATCGGCGCGGTGCTCTCGGGTGCCGCCGGTTTCATCGGCATGCATGTCTCGGTGCGCGCCAATGTGCGAACCGCGCAAGCCGCTTCGAATAGCCTCGCCGCCGGCCTCGACATCGCCTTCAAGTCAGGCGCCATCACCGGCATGCTGGTCGCGGGCCTGGCGCTGCTTGGCGTCTCGATCTACTACTTCATCCTGACCGGCCCGATGGGCCTGCAGCCGAACGACCGCGTCGTCATCGATTCGCTCGTCGCGCTCGGCTTCGGCGCCTCGCTGATCTCGATCTTCGCCCGTCTCGGCGGCGGCATCTTCACCAAGGGTGCGGATGTCGGCGGCGATCTCGTCGGCAAGGTCGAGGCCGGTATCCCCGAAGACGATCCGCGCAACCCGGCCACCATCGCCGACAATGTCGGCGACAATGTCGGCGATTGCGCCGGCATGGCCGCCGATCTGTTCGAGACCTATGCGGTGACCGTCGTCGCCACCATGGTGCTCGCCGCCATCTTCTTCGGCGGTACCGCGATGCTGGGGGCCGCGATGCTCTATCCGCTGGCCATCTGCGGCGCCTGCATCCTGACCTCGATCGTCGGCACCTTCTTCGTCAAGCTGGGTTCCAACGGCTCGATCATGGGCGCGCTCTACAAGGGCCTGATCGTCACCGGCCTGCTGTCGATCGTCGGCCTCGCCGCCGCTACATCGGCCACGCTCGGCTGGGGCGAGGTCGGCACCGTCGCCGGCATCGTCATCACCGGCAAGAACCTGTTCATCTGCGGCCTGATCGGCTTGGCGGTGACCGGCTTGATCGTCGTGATCACGGAATACTACACCGGCACCAACAAGCGTCCGGTGAACTCGATCGCTCAGGCGTCGGTGACCGGCCACGGCACCAACGTCATCCAGGGCCTCGCGGTCTCGCTGGAATCGACGGCGCTGCCGGCCATCGTCATCGTCGGCGGCATCATCGCCACCTATCAGCTCGGCGGCCTTTTCGGCACAGCGATCGCGGTCACCACCATGCTCGGGCTGGCCGGCATGATCGTGGCGCTCGACGCTTTCGGCCCGGTCACCGACAATGCCGGCGGCATCGCCGAAATGGCCGGCCTGCCCAAGGAAGTGCGCCACTCGACCGATGCGCTCGACGCCGTCGGCAACACCACCAAGGCCGTCACCAAGGGCTATGCCATCGGCTCGGCCGGCCTCGGCGCGCTGGTGCTGTTCGCTGCCTACTCGAACGATCTCAGGTTCTTTGCCGCCAATGGCGATAAGTACCCCTACTTCCAGGGCATGGGCGAGATCTCGTTCGATCTCTCCAACCCGTATGTCGTCGCCGGCCTCATCTTCGGCGGTCTGATCCCCTATCTGTTCGGCGGTATCGCGATGACCGCCGTCGGTCGCGCCGCCGGCTCGATCGTCGAGGAAGTGCGCAAGCAGTTCCGCGAGGACAAGGGCATCATGGCCGGCACCTCGAAGCCGAACTACGCACGCGCCGTCGACATCCTGACCAGGGCGGCGATCCGGGAAATGATCGTCCCGTCGCTGCTCCCGGTGCTTGCGCCGCTCGTCGTCTATTTCGGCGTGCTGCTGATCTCCGGCTCCAAGGCCTCGGCCTTCGCGGCGCTCGGCGCCTCCCTGCTCGGCGTCATCGTCAACGGCCTCTTCGTTGCCATCTCGATGACGTCCGGCGGCGGCGCCTGGGACAACGCCAAGAAGTCGTTCGAGGACGGCTTTACCGACAAGGACGGCGTCAAGCACCTGAAGGGTTCGGAAGCACACAAGGCCTCGGTCACCGGCGACACCGTCGGCGATCCCTACAAGGACACCGCCGGCCCGGCCGTCAACCCGGCGATCAAGATCACCAACATCGTCGCGCTGCTTCTGCTCGCCGTGCTCGCGCACGGCTGATTGCGGCTATTCCACGACAAAGCCCGCGGGAGCGATCCCGCGGGCTTTGTGTTTCGGCATGAAATCACGCATTCCGGGGCACTCAACCGGCTTCCGGCCTTTCGCCGCCACGGCGATAGCGGGCCAGCAACGCGTTGGCGTCTGGTTCTCGTTCGGGCATCGGCGGCAAGCCGCGTGTCCTGCGCAACATGGCAATGAACGCGCCGCGGCGATATTGGCGACGGAAGGACCGCGCCCGCGGATGTATGCCAAGCATCGCCAGAAGCCTGCGTTTGAGATAGCGGAAGCGCTTGAGGGGGGTGGGTTCCTCGGCGTTGCCGAGAATCCTGACCCGCAACGCGTCTGGAGCATCCATCGCGTCCATCAGTTCTTCCTGTTCCCGCGCCGTATCTCGCGCGTAGCTGCCTTCGCGCTTGCCCGAATGCAGCATGAGCACGGTCAGATGGGGCATTGTCGCAATCACCGCACCCTTGCGCCAGGCACGGAACAGCCAGTCCTGGGAACTCTCGCAAACGCACTGGCTGGCTGGGCGCCATGGCCCAAGCCCTGGCAGCGATGCGCGCCGGATCATTTGCGCGGAGCCGAATCCGACAGTGGTAACTGGGTCATAGAAGCCGTCCCGGCCCATTCCGAGGATCATATGCCTGGAGCCTTTGCTCGCGGACGACTCGATGACTGCACCTCGGGCGATCACCACATCGGCACCGGTGGCGTCGATCCAGCCGCACATGGACGCCAGATGGTCGGGAAACCACAGGTCGTCATGGTTCAAGATGGCGACGAAGCGGCCGCGGGCCCGGGCAAAGCCGATATTGTTCGGACCCGACTGCTCGCCGAAGTTCACGGGAAGGTCGATATAGCAGATGCGGGCGTCTTCGAATGCAGCGACCATGGCCGCGGTGTCAGGGCGGCACGCATCGCCGATGACTATGGCCTCCCAGTCCTGCAGGGTCTGACCAATGAGGCTCTTCAGGGCTTGATGCAGCACCGCCGGACGATTGTGCGTCGCCATCACGATCGAGACCAGCGGTTCGATCGGTCCGATTGGCGCGCCTTGACCGCCCTTTTCCACACTACACCAGCTTGTAGGGGATTTGTTCCGTATCGGGCGGCAGGCGCCAATGGTCGGGCGCGTCATAGGCGTAAGCCTTGTCGACAAGGTTGAGCAGCAACGCTGTCTCCGGTCCGAGGGCGACGACACCGTGCCAGACGCCGGGCGGAATGGTGACGATTGCCGGTCGCGAGGCGCCGACGATCTTGTGCCAGACCGTGCCGAAACTGGGCGAAGCCTTGCGCCCGTCGAAAAGCGATATCCGCACGCTGCCGGCGCAGCAGAACAGGCGGTCGAGAGTCGCCGCATGTGCGTGCCAGCCCGTCACTGCGCCCGGATACATGGTGCGCTGAAACACTTGCCCGACCGGCGATTGATCGAGAGCCCATTCTTCGCGAAAGATCTCGGTCAGGTAGCCGTTGGAAGTCGCGACGGGTCTGATTTCCTTGAATGTGACGCCCTCGATCGGCGGCGCATCGACGGCAAGCCAGTCCGGCGTCACCGTCTGTTGGTCAGGCGTGCCGGTGGCCATCCAGCCCTGCGGTACGGTACGATCGTTGTTGCTCATATCCAGCCCCCCGGAAATCGCCAAAGCGTCATACGTGGCTATGCGGGCATAGGCAAGCGCAGTCGGACGGTCGCCGGCAGGCGACGAAAGACCGTCAATCGAAGTCTTTCGTTCAATCAGGTTGCCGGGCGAGCGAACTCAGGGCGTACCGCCGCTACCGCCGCCGGGAATGCCGGGCGCCAGCTTGCTGGCGCCGCTGATGACCTGGCTCAGGAAGTTCTGGTCCTTGCCGCCGGTCGGCGTCGTCCGCGAGATGAAGTCGAAGACCTTGCCGTCCTTGAGACCGTAATTGGCGATCTGGGTGACGCGGCCGTCAGCGCCGAAATAGACCGCCAGTACGTGCTGGTCGATGATGCGCGGGTTGTCGAAGGCGACATAGCGCTTGCGCGTTTGCGAGATGTAGTAGAAGGCCTCGTTGTCGAAGGTCGCCGTCGTCGACGGCGTGCCCAGCGCCAGAAGCACCTGCTCGCGGCTCGATCCGACCGGCACCGAATCGATCGCCTGCTGGTCGATGACGTAGCCTTTCGTCAGCGTCTCGCTCGGATGGAGATCTCCGAACATCTTGGACGAATTGCAGGCGGAAAGCGCTGACACCATTACCAGCAGCGAAGCCGCGCCCACTGGGGCGGGCGCAAAGAACGACTTGAATTTCAGCGCACCCAACAACAAATCTCCATCACATCCCCGCAACTTGCGCTGGGCCGCAAAACCGGTAAACCAGCTTGCATGCCGATGCAACAAGGCCAAATCAAACAACAGGTCCCCGGGAGACCGCCCTCAATGTTCCAGCGCCTTTTTGGCCGCGAACGCAATGCCAACCGCGCTATCACCGACGCGCTCTACGCACAAATCGTGGCGGCGGCGCGGCAAACGGTGTTTTATTCCGACTGGAATGTGCCGGATACGCCGCTCGGCCGCTTCGAGATGCTGTCGCTGCACATGTATCTCGTCCAGCACCGGCTGCATGGCGAACAAGGCGTTGCCGCCGAGGTCGCGCAAGTGCTGATCGACGAGTTCTTCCTCGATGTCGAGCATTCGCTGCGCGAACTTGGCATTGGCGATGTCGGCGTGCCCAAACGCATGAAGAAGCTGGCAAAGATGTTTTACGGCCGTACGGCTGCCTATGACGAGGCGCTCAAGGAAGACGATCGGGTGGCGCTTGCGGCGGCGCTCGCCCGCAACGTCAGGCCGGACTCCGGCCCCTGGCCGCAGGCGCCGCTGCTGGCGGACTATGTCTGCGAGGCCTCGCACAAGCTTGCCGCCCAGCCGACCGAATCGATCGCTGCCGGCACCGCCGCGTTCCCGGCGGCGGGGGCAGCGTGAAGGAGGCCGACATGAAAGACGCCGAACTGCGCAGCCCGGTATCCTTCGTCGCCAATGTCGCGCGCCTGCCGCAAAAGGGCTTGCCTGTCCTTGTCGAGGCCGATGAGCGCCAGCGCGAGGCGCTTGCCGCCGACTATGATTTGCTTTCGGTCGAGAGCTATCGCGCCGAACTGCTTGTGGTTCCCTGGAAGCGCAATGGCGTCAAGGTCACCGGTCGCGTCGCGGCCGACATCACGCAAGCCTGCATCGTCACCCTGGATCCGGTCGCCGCGCATATCGACGAGCTCGTCGAGGCGCTGTTTCTGCCCGAGCAGTCGAAGCTTGGGCGCGAAGGTTTCGAAGGCGGCGGCGAGATCGTCCTCGACGCCGACGGGCCGGACAGTCCGGAGACATTTTCCGGCGACACCATCGATGTCGGCGGGCTGGCCGAACAGTTTTTCGGTCTGGCTATCGACCCTTATCCGCGCAAGTTGGGAGCCTCGCTCGACGTTGCCGGCGACGATCAGACCGAGGAAAGCGAATTCCAAAAAAAGCTGCGTTCGCTGCTTGGGAAATCCTGAGGGTGGTCCGGATTTTGGAAAAGTTGGTTGTGCGCAGGCACAAAACCGTTATTTTCGCCGAACCTTCGCGAGGCCCCTTACCTCGGCAGGCGTCCGCCGCAAGCCAGGCAAACCGTGAGAAAAGCACTACGTGATCAGGATTTCCATCGATGCCATGGGCGGCGATCACGGACCAAGCGTGGTCATCCCGGCGCTGATGACCGTCGCCATCCGCCGCCCTGACATCCGCTTCGTCGTCTATGGCCGCGAGGACGTGGTGCGCCCAGAGCTCGCCAAGTTCCCGAAACTCGCCGAGATATGCGAGTTCGTCCATTGCGAGATCGCCGTGCGCATGGATGACAAGCCGAGCCAGGCGCTTCGCCACGGCCGCTGGAAGTCGTCGATGTGGAAGGCCGTCGAAGCGGTCAAGAACGGCGGCGCGCAGGCCTGCGTCTCGGCCGGCAACACCGGCGCGCTGATGGCGATGTCGAAATTCTGCCTGCGCACGATGGCCACCATCGACCGCCCGGCGATCGCGGCGCTCTGGCCGACGACGCGCGGCGAAAGCGTGGTGCTCGACGTCGGCGCCACCATCGGCGCGGATGCGCACCAGCTTATCGATTTCGCCATTCTGGGTACCGGCATGGCGCGCTCGGTGTTTGGCGTCGAGCGGCCGAGCGTCGGTCTGCTCAATGTCGGCGTCGAGGAGATCAAGGGCCAGGAAGAGGTCAAGGAAGCCGGCCGCATGTTGCGCGAGGCCAACATGGCCTCGATGAATTATCGCGGCTTCGTCGAGGGCGACGATATCGGCAAGGGCACGGTCGACGTGGTGGTCACCGAGGGCTTCGCCGGCAACATCGCGCTCAAGACCGCCGAGGGCACTGCAAGGCAGATCGCCGGCTATCTGCGTGCCGCCATGAGCCGCACGCTCATGGCCAAGATCGGCTACGTCTTCGCCAAGGGCGCCTTCGACAGGCTGCGCGAGAAAATGGATGTCGGTCGCTCCAATGGTGGCGTCTTCCTGGGGTTGAACGGCATCGTCGTGAAGAGCCATGGCGGCGCCGATTCGGACGGATTCGCGGCCGCCATCGAGCTCGGCTACGATATGGTACGCAACAATCTGCTTGACCGGATCGAGGCCGACCTCGATCTGTTCCATGCGCGCAACCCGACCGCGCAGGCAAACAGGAAGTCCGGCGTCGCCGACGCCGAGGAATAGGAAAGAGCCTTGATCAGATCAGTCGTGCGCGGCAACGGTGCCGCGCTGCCCCGCCGCATCATGAAGAATGCCGACTTCGAAGGCATGGTCGAGACCTCCGACGAGTGGATCGTCCAGCGCACCGGCATTCGCCAGCGCCACGTCGCCGCCGACGACGAGACGACTGCCTCGCTTGGAGAGGATGCGGCGCGGGCCGCGCTCGACAGCGCCGGCATGACGCCGGCCGATATCGATCTCATCATCCTGGCGACCTCGACGCCCAACAACACGTTTCCGGCGACGGCTGTCGAAATCCAGAACCGGCTCGGCATGCATCACGGCTTTGCCTTCGACATGCAAGCCGTGTGCTCTGGCTTCGTTTACGCCGTTGCCACTGCCGATCTCTATATCCGCGGCGGCCTGGCCAAACGCGTCCTGGTGATCGGCTCGGAGACATTCTCGCGCATCCTCGACTGGAGCGACCGCTCGACCTGTGTGCTGTTCGGCGACGGCGCCGGCGCGCTGGTTCTCGAAGCGGAAGACGGAGCCGGCGCCATCACCGATCGCGGCGTGCTGGCCGCGAGCCTGCGCTCCGACGGCGTGCACAAGGACAAGCTCTTCGTCGACGGAGGTCCTTCGACCACGGGAACCGTCGGCCATCTGAGGATGGAAGGCCGTGAAGTGTTCAAGCATGCCGTCGGCATGATCACCGACGTCATCGAAGCGACCTTCAGCGAGGCCGGCATAACGGCCGAGGACCTCGACTGGTTCGTGCCGCATCAGGCCAATAAACGGATTATTGACGCTTCCGCCAAGAAGCTCGGGATTGCCGAGCAGAAAGTGGTGGTCACTGTCGATTTACACGGTAACACCTCGGCTGCTTCGGTGCCGCTCGCTTTGTCGGTGGCCGTCGCCGACGGTCGCATCAAGAAGGGCGACCTGGTTCTTCTCGAGGCGATGGGTGGAGGCTTCACCTGGGGCGCGGTGTTGCTCCGCTGGTAAGTGCCGAACTCGCCGGTTCGGTCCTTGACCTTGCCGGATCAATTACTTAGGCTCAGCCTTTGCCTGTATCGATTTACGTTTTTGCGAGCAGATGGGACGGTCGCATGGGGGGAAAGACACTTACGCGTGCCGACCTTGCTGAAGCCGTTTACCGGAAGGTTGGTTTGTCGCGAACGGAATCGGCGGAACTCGTCGAGGCTGTGCTGGACGAAATCTGCGAAGCCATCGTTCGCGGTGAGACGGTCAAGCTGTCATCCTTCGCCACCTTCCATGTCCGCTCCAAGAACGAGCGCATCGGCCGCAATCCCAAGACGGGCGAGGAAGTGCCGATCTTGCCGCGCCGGGTGATGACGTTCAAGTCCTCGAACGTGCTCAAGAACCGGATCCTGCGTTCGCATCAGAACAGCAAGGGCAAGGGCGGCAAGTAGTTTGCTGGCGAATGCGGTTGAAAACCGCCGGTGGTTTTCAAGCTGGGCTTGAATATCGTTTCATAAATCGCTGAAATAAGGCGCGATTCGGCACCATGCCAGGATCGTGGTCCAGTGTGGAGGATTGGCCCATGGACAAGAGCCCCGATGCTTTCCGCACCATCAGCGAAGTCGCGGAAGATCTTGACCTGCCGCAGCACGTGCTGCGTTTCTGGGAGACCCGCTTCACCCAGATCAAGCCGATGAAGCGTGGCGGCGGCCGGCGCTACTACCGGCCGCAAGACGTCGAGCTCATCAAGGGCATCCGGCATATGCTCTACGATCAGGGCTATACGATCAAAGGCGTGCAGAAGCTGTTGCGCGAGAACGGCAACCATTTCCTGGTCGCCATCGGCAATGGCGACATGGCCGCGGTGGAGGCCATCGCCCAGCGCCGCCAGGCCGAGCAGGTGCCGCTGACGGCGGCCGCGCAGCCGCGCGGCGACGAGGACGCGCTGGTCGGCCAGCCGAAAGTGAAGCCCAGCCGCCGTTTCTTCGGCCTCGGCAAGAGCGACGACGAAGGTCCGGTTCAACCCGACTCGTCGAGATTGTCGCGTGACAATCGCGCCTTGCTGCAGGAGGCGCTGTTCGACTTGCTGGAATGCAAGCGCCTGCTCGACCAGGTTCGTTGAACGGTCATCTCCGACTTGACGGTGCTCGGTCGGTCGGTCGGCCGGAACGGGCTCTTCGCCCGTGCGTTAGGCCTTCTCGAAGAGAAGGACAACAAGCATGGCATCGTTTTCGACCCTCTCCGACGTTGATATCGACAAGCAGGTCGCGGCACTTTCGCGACAACTGCACGACCTAAAGAAGGTTCTGGCCAGGCGCGGTGACGCCTATTACGAGGATGGCCGCGAGGCGGCGTCCGACTATTATTCGCAACTTGCCGATCGCCTCCACGAGGCGCTTCCGGCAATAAGGCGCAGGGGCAGGGCGATCGAGCGCACGGCGCGCGATCATCCGGCGACGGCCGCCGCCGTCGGGCTGGTTGTGGTCGGACTGCTTGCCGGCCTTTTGATCGGCCGGCGCTGATCGATCGACGGGATATAAACAGAAATGGCGGCCGTCCTCGACGGCCGCCATTTCCATGCCGCTACAGGTGATCAGTTCGCAAGCTTGAGCCGCGTCTTCGGGTCGACCTTCATGACCTGGCTGCACTTGCCGTAGACGGTGCCGTTCTTGTCGGTGGCATCGGTATAGGTGCCTTTGCAATCCAGCTGCAGCACCAGGCAAGAACCATGGCCCTTACAGACCGCGCCGCCGTCGCCGGTCGGATGCGTGCCAGCAAAAGCCGGAGCCGAGACCGAGCCGAAAGCCGAGACGACAAGAGCCGCGGCCAGGGTGATACGCTTGAAGTTGGTCATTTGAGCATTTCCTTCCATTGGTTTTGGGGTCGCCGTCCTGGCGTCCCGTTGGGGTGAGGAGCACCTCGCGGCGCCCACGACCGCTTGGTGCTGCGGCCAACGGAAAGGTTCATATGATGCGCGATTTTTTTCATTTGACCGGCGATATCGGCGGATTGGGAAGGCCCGGCGCGGCTCCCCTCGGTGCGCGCCACGCATCCGGCGCACGGCACCCGACATGGAGGCGGCTCACTCCGCGATGCCGCCGCCTCAGATAGGCCGAGTGTTCAAGCGGCCAAAGCTGTTCGAGCCGCTCGCTGCCTCCTCACATCGGCGGCGCGATGCCGTGATTCCCGACAACGACCCGGTTCGCGACCAGCTTGCCGTCGCCGCCACGCTCGGCATTGACGAACACTGCGATGCCCGGCGTGAGATCTGCCGGCGTGGCGGTGGCGAATGTCACGATCGGCGTCGTCTGGGGGATAGCGATCTGCTTCTTCTGGCCGTTATCATAGGTGAGCGTGACGGTGCGGCCTTCGATCTCGGTGACATCGGCGACGGTGCCGTTGGTCATGCGGCTGTTGGGCTGCAGATCCCAGTCGCGATCGCCTTCTCCGGTACCCTTCAGAGCAGCCGGAAAGATCACGACTTCCAGCGCGCCGCTGCCGCCGTCGGCCTTGGATATCGAGGCGATGCCGAGAAAATCGCCCTGTTTGATATCGGCTGTCGAGGCCGTGGCTACGCCTGAAATCTTCCATCCGTTGGAGAGCGTGATCACATTGGTTCTACCGTCGCGATCCTTGACCGTCAGCGTCGATCCGGCAACGCTGACAACAGTGCCTCGAACACGTATGGCATCCGCGGCCAACGCTTGTGTCGCGCCGACGACGCTTGAGACAGCGCCAAGCACAATTGCGAACGATTTCAAAGTCATGGCATCCGATCCTTCCGAGAAACGTCCGGCGCCGTCTGTCGGCCACCGGTGACGGCAAGCTAACGAATCGAGACGTCGAAAATGCCGGCGGATCCGGCCGCGGACCTTCAAAAGAACTTGATTGAGCGCTGCGCGACCTTACATGTACGCAGCCCGAGGCATCAGCCGAAACGCAGCTTCACGAACGCGTGACGCCGCATGGGTGCTCTTGGCAAATCATTTGTTAACGAGCATTCTCCCGCCCGTCTCAGGCAACACCACATTTCATCCGACCCTGTTTCATCTCAAGGAGTTGCCATGCCCAACACCGTACGAAACGCTGTTTCCAACGACATTATTGCCGCGTCCGGCCTCAACCCGTTCAAAGCCGCGCGCGAAACCAGGGGATACACGATCGAGGAACTCTCTTTGACCTGCGGCCTCGCCGTGGGCGAGATCGTCGACATCGAGGACGGCAAGGATGCCGACCCCGCCAAGCTTCGGCGCATCGCTTCCGCCCTGCAGGTGCCGGAAGAGGAATTGATCAGAGTGCCGGCCGCCGAGAACCGGCCCACGCAGCAATAGGACGCAAGCAAGCGTCCATGTGAAAGCCCGCCAAGGCATGCCTGGCGGGCTTTTTGATGCATGTCGCCCAACTATGCGCTGCGGTTTTGGGGAAACGGCATGCGTCAAGACAAGGATGCGCAACGCACGGCCGTGGCTCTTGTCAATGACCGCGCCGCCATGCGATTCGCCAGCCGGTGTTCGACAGGTCTGACGAGGGGTCGCCATGAGTTTGGAATCGGTTCGCGCCTTTTTTGCCGAGCATGCGCCCGATATCGAAGTCATCGTCACCGAGGCAAGTTCGGCCACGGTCGCGCTTGCCGCCGAAGCCCATGGCGTCATGCCGGCGCAGATCGCCAAGACGATCTGCCTGCGCGTGGGCGACGAGGCCATGCTGGTCGTGACCAGCGGCATCGCCAGGCTCGACAACCGCAAATTCAAGGACAGCATGGGCGGCAAGCCGCGCATGCTGGGCGGCGAGGAGGTGCTGGCAATCACCAGCCATCCGCCTGGCGGCGTCTGCCCGTTCGGCCTGCCGTCGCCGCTACCCGTCTATTGCGATCTGTCGCTCAAGGCCTTCGACGAAGTCGTTCCCGCAGCCGGCGCGACCAATGCCGCGGTGCGCATCACACCGCAGCGCATGGCCGATCTGGTCGGCGCCGTATGGGTCGACGTTTGCCAGTAGCAATTGCCGCCTAGATATCCCGTCATGGTTCGTCGCGGGCGTAGCGCGGCTTTGACCGACATTCGGCGCGGCCCGCTCGCTTCCATTTGGTTTGGTATAGGCATCCGCGCCTTTCGCCGTCGCGCGTCAACCGACTCGAAAAGCGTCGAGGGTGGTCAAAGATTTGGACATTAGTCTTGACAGAAATACAGATGTTCAATACCCGTCAAGCGGTCAAACAGCATGCGATGTGGGAGGAATAAGCGGCATGGCTTCCAATATTTCGTTGACGGGCCTTGCCCGTGACCTCGAGGAGCGCGCCAAGTCCGGCAAGCCCATTCGCATCGGCCTGATCGGCTCGGGCGAAATGGGCACCGACATCGTCACCCGCGTCGCCCACATGTCCGGCATCGAGATCGGCGCCATTTCCGAACTCAACTTGCCGGCCGCCGGCAAGGCCGTCGATATCGCCTTCCAGGAAACCGGACACGCGCGCGAGGTTTCAAGCGCCTCGGCGATGACGTCGGCCATGGAGGCCGGCAAGATCGCCGTCACCAACGATTCCAGCCTCGTCATCGGCAACGACCTGATCGACGTCGTCATCGATGCGACCGGCGTTCCGGCCGTCGGCGCCGAGATCGGCCTGCGCGCCATGCAGCATGGCAAGCATCTGGTGATGATGAATGTCGAGGCCGACGTCACCATAGGCGCCTATCTCAAGAGCGAAGCCGACCGCCTCGGCGTAACCTACTCGCTGGGCGCCGGCGACGAGCCGTCTTCCTGTATGGAACTGATCGAGTTCGTCTCCGCCATGGGCCACCCGATCGTTGCCGCCGGCAAGGGCAAGAACAATCCGCTCAACATCGACGCCACGCCCCCGGACTATGAGGAGGAGGCCAAGCGCCGGCACATGAACGTGCGCATGCTGGTCGAATTCGTCGACGGTTCGAAGACCATGGTCGAGATGGCGGCGATCGCCAATGCGACCGGGCTGGTGCCCGACAAGCCCGGCATGCACGGTCCGGCGGCGACGCTCGGCGAATTATCGAAAGTGCTGGTGCCCGAGAAGGACGGCGGTGTGCTGTCGAAGGTTGGCGTCGTCGACTATTCGATCGGCAAGGGTGTAGCGCCCGGCGTCTTCGTCGTCGCCGACATGTCGCATCCGCGCATCTCGGAGCGCATGGAAGACCTGAAGATGGGCAAGGGTCCGTATTTCACCTTCCATCGTCCCTATCACCTCACCTCGCTGGAAGTGCCGCTTACCTGCGCCCGTGTCGTGCTTTATGGCAAGGCCGACATGGTTCCGCTGGCCAAGCCCGTGGCCGAAGTCTGCGCCGTTGCCAAGAAGGATCTGAAGCCCGGCGACAAGCTCGATGCCATCGGCGAATATTGCTACCGCGCCTGGATCATGACGGCTCCGGAAGCCCATGCGGCGGGCGCCGTTCCCTGCGGCCTGCTGCAGGGCGGCTCCGTGACTGCACCCATCAAGAAGGGCGAGCTCATCACCTATGCCAACGCGGCGCCCGCGCCGGGCTCGAAGATCGCCGAGCTGCGTGCCCGCCAGGACAAGCTCGTTTACGGCGCCGTGGAGGCGTGATCATGGCTGGAGCCAGCAAAGCCGCCGTCGTGGATAGCCGGGCCAACCTGCCTTTCGCCTATCGCCAGTACAGTCCGGAGCAGCTGAGGGAGGTGCTTCACAAGATGTACCTCATCCGCCGCTTCGAAGAGGGCGCGGAAGAGTGCTACACGCGCGGCCTCATCCACGGCACCATGCACCTGTCGATCGGCCAGGAAGCCAGCGCCATGGGCATCTGCATGCCGCTCGCTGCGGATGATCAGATCACCTCGACGCATCGCGGCCATGGCCATTGCATCGCCAAGGGCGCCGAAGTCAGCCGCATGTTCGCGGAGTTCTTCGGCAAGACCACCGGCTACTGCAAGGGCCGCGGCGGCTCCATGCATATCGCCGATGTCGCCAAGGGCAATCTCGGTGCCAACGGCATCGTTGCCGGCGGCATCCCGATCGCGGTGGGCGCCGCGCTCTCGTCCAAGATGATGAAGACCGGCAAGGTCGTGGTTTCCTTCTTCGGCGACGGCGCCAACAATGAGGGCGCCTTCCACGAGGCGCTGAACATGGCGGCGGTCTGGAAGCTGCCGGTGATCTTCGTATGCGAGAACAACGGTTACGGCATGTCGACCTCGACGGCGCGCTCGACCGCGGTCAAGAACATCGCCGAGCGCGCGGCCGCCTATTCGATGCCGGGCGTCATCGTCAACGGCAATATCTTCTCCGAGGTCGCCGAGGCGTCCTTCAAGGCCGTGGAGCGGGCGCGGGCCGGCGAGGGGCCGACGCTGATCGAATCCAAGACCTACCGCCATCGCGGCCATTCCAAGAGCGACCGCAACCGTTACCGCACCAAGGAAGAGATCGAGGATTGGATGGCGAACCGCGATCCGATCACGCTCTTCGAGACGGAACTCCGCGATTTCGGCTTCATCGACGACCAGGGTATCCAGGCGATCCGCGACGCGGTCGCCAACGAGATCGCCGACGGCATCGAGTTCGCCAAGGCGAGCCCGGCGCCCGAGATCGCCACCCTTCAGAACTACGTTTACACGGAGCCTGCGTGATGGACGCCACGCTGCGTGAACTGAGCTACGCCCAGGCGATCCAGGAAGCCATGGCGATCGCCATGGACATGGACGAACGTGTCTTCCTGATGGGCGAGGATATCGGCGTCTATGGCGGCGCCTTCCAGGTGACCGGCGACCTCGTCGAGCGCTACGGCACCGAGCGGGTTATAGACACGCCGATCTCCGAACTGGGCGGCGCCGGCGTCGCGGTGGGCGCGGCCGTCACCGGCATGCGGCCGATCTTCGAATTCCAGTTCTCGGATTTCGCCACGCTTGGCATGGAGCAGATCGTCAACCAGGCGGCTAAGATGCGCTTCATGCTTGGCGGCGAGGTCTCGGTGCCGGTGGTGATGCGTTTCCCGGCGGGCTCGGGTACGGGCGCCGCCGCGCAGCACAGCCAGAGCTTAGAGGCCTGGCTCGGCCATGTGCCCGGCCTCAAGGTCATTCAGCCGGCGACACCGCACGACGCCAAGGGCATGCTGTTGGCCGCGGTCGCCGATCCGGACCCGGTCATGATCTTCGAGCACAAGCTGCTCTACAAGATGAAAGGCCATGTGCCGGAGGGCCATTACACCGTTCCGATCGGCAAGGCCGAGATCCGCCGCGAAGGCCGCGACCTCACCATCGTCGCTACATCGATCATGGTGCAGAAGGCGCTCGACGCCGCGGCTGTGCTTGAAGGCGAGGGCATCGACATCGAAGTGGTCGATCTGCGCACGATCCGCCCAATCGACAGGCAGACCGTCATCGACAGCGTGAAGAAGACATCGAGATTGCTCTGCGTCTACGAAGCGGTGAAGACGCTCGGCATCGGCGCGGAGGTGAGCGCGCTGGTCGCCGAGAGCGAGGCGTTCGACTATCTCGATGCGCCGATCGTGCGCCTTGGCGGCGCCGAGACGCCGATCCCCTACAATCCGGATCTGGAAAAGGCCACGGTGCCGCAGGTTCCCGACATCATCGCCGCCGCGCGCGACCTGGTGAAAGGGGTCCGCTGAGCGATGCCGACCGAAGTCATTCTTCCCAAGGTCGACATGGATATGGCGACCGGACAGATCTCGCGTTGGTTCGCCGAGGAGGGCGCCAAGGTTAAGAAGGGCGACGTGCTCTTCGAGATCGAGACCGATAAGGCGGCGATGGAGATCGACGCGCCGGCCAGCGGCACGCTGCGCAACGTCACCGGCAAGGAGCGCGTCGACATTCCGGTCGGTGAACCGGTGGCATGGATCTATGCAGACGACGAAGTCTATGAATCAGGAACGACGCCGCAGAACAAGGCGCCAATCTCCCCGCCTGCGGGGGAGATGTCGGCGAAGCCGGCAGAGGGGGGCGCTGTCCCGCCAAAGTCTCGTTCCTTCGCGCCCCCCTCTGCCCTGCCGGGCATCTCCCCCACGAGGGGGGAGATCGGCCAATCGCAGGGCGAGCGCGCAACGCCGCTGGCGCGCCGCTTGGCTCGCGAAGCCGGTCTTAAGATAGCCGAAATACAAGGCAGCGGCCCGCGCGGCCGCGTCGTGCGCGCCGACGTCGAAGCCGCAGTCGCCGCGAAAGGCGCGGCCACCCCTGGTCAGCCAGCCGCCGAGATTCCGGTCGAAATCCCGTCCGCTCCGGCCGCAGCCAAGCCGATCTCGGACGACCAGGTGCTGAAGCTGTTCGCCGAAGGCTCCTACGAGCTCGTGCCGCATGACAACATGCGCAAGACCATCGCGCGTCGCCTGGTCGAAGCGAAGTCCACCATCCCGCATTTCTATTTGACGCTCGATTGCGAGCTCGATGCGCTGCTTGCGCTGCGCACGCAGCTCAATGCCGCAGCCCCGATGCGGAAGACCGAGAAGGGCGAGGTTCCGGCCTACAAGCTCTCGGTCAACGACATGGTCATCAAGGCCATGGCGATGGCGCTGATGGCGGTGCCGGATGCCAACGCCTCCTGGACGGAGAACGCCATGGTCAAGCACAAGCACGCCGATGTCGGCGTCGCCGTGTCGATCCCCGGCGGCCTGATCACGCCGATCATCCGGCATGCAGACGAAAAGACGCTGTCGGTCATCTCCAACGAGATGAAGGACCTGGCCAGCCGCGCCAGGAGCCGCAAGCTGAAGCCGGAAGAATATCAGGGCGGCACGACGGCGGTATCCAATCTCGGCATGTTCGGCGTCAAGGACTTTGCCGCCGTCATCAACCCGCCGCATGCGACGATTCTGGCGGTCGGCGCCGGCGAGGAACGGGCGGTGGTGAAGGAGGGCGA
This sequence comes from Mesorhizobium sp. B2-8-9, assembly GCF_006439475.1. Taxonomy (NCBI): domain Bacteria; kingdom Pseudomonadati; phylum Pseudomonadota; class Alphaproteobacteria; order Hyphomicrobiales; family Phyllobacteriaceae; genus Mesorhizobium; species Mesorhizobium sp. B2-8-9. The sequence continues at coordinate 82,804 of NZ_VFTQ01000010.1, forward strand.
GATCAGAATAGCCACGGTGATGTCGGTGACCTTGTCGACCGACCATCGCGCCGTCGACGGCGCGCTTGGCGCGGAACTGCTTGGCGCCTTCAAGCGCTTGATCGAAAACCCGATGGGCATGCTGGTGTAAGCCAATCCCCGCAAGGCCTTGATCCGGCTTGCTCTTACGCCGCGTGGCCCTACGATCACCGACTTGTCAGGCCGGCAGCTCGCGCAAATCCCGGCCCGGTGCTTGAAGCCGCCGTCATTTCGTTCCACATCGGGCGCAATGAACGGCAAGATGCGGGAATGGTTTCGGAATTGGCGATGGGCCTTGGCCGCATCGCTGTTCCTGCATGCCCTGATCGCGGCGTTCCTGTTCTTCGGCTTGCCGAGGCCCGACCAACTGCCGGACCAGCAGGAACAGCCGGTCAACGTCGCGATCGTGCCGCCGCCCGAGCAGCCCAAGCCGAAGCCCGCTCCAAGGCCACCGGAGCCGAAGCCTGAAAAGAAGGCTGAAAAGCCGCCCGAGCAGGCCGTGCAAAAGCCACCGCCTCCGCAGCCGGCGAAACCCCAGGACGTCCCAGTTCTGAAGCGCGTTTTCCAGTACGGCGAGAAGGATACCGGCCCGGAGAAATCTCCCGACGGCGGCAGCGCGCCGGCCAACGCCCCGTCGCCGCCCAAGGATGAACCCGCGAAGCCGCCCGTCTCATCGCAACCCGCGCCCAACCAGCCGGCTCCGCCTGCAACGCCCGAGCAGCAGGCGGACACCAACGAGGCTCAAGAGAAGCCGGTAACCACCGCGCCGGACGAAAAACCCGCGCGAAGCGAGGAGAAGCAGGCAACCGAGGACACTGACAAACAGCAGCCGCAAACCGCCGAAAAGCAAGCTGCCGAAACGCCAAAGCCGTTGACGGCCGAGGCCGGCGACAAGCCTGCGCCGGCCGAAAAAGTAAAGCCCAAGCCTTCCAAGGCGATGAAGTTCAAATCCGCAAGAGCTCTGAGAGCGCCAAGCGGGAACCCGGGAAGGTCAAGCCCCACCGACAGCGAGGTTGCGGGATCGCCGATCTATTCCGGCCTTCCGGGCGTCAGAAAGCTTTACTCGCCAGGTGCGACCGGCAACGCGTTTGCCACAAGCTCGATGGAGAACGTGCCGCGCGATCAGCGCGTTGCCAATCTTTGCGCCAATGTTCTGAACCAGGAATTGCAGAGTGCCGATTACTCGCCCAAATGGCTGCCGACCATTCCCCTGAAGCAGGGCAATGTTCTTAACCCTCCGCAGGCTGCCTTCAGCACGACAACCCAGTGGTATGATCTGAGCTTCCGCTGCGAGGTCGACGCCGATGCAACGAGGGTCCTGTCCTTCAACTTCCGCGTGGGGGGATTGGTCCCGCCTGGGGAGTGGACGCGGCGTCGCTTCCCAAGTCTCCGCTAGTTCAGGCCGGGACACCAAGCCCGGCCAACTGCCGGCTGACGTCGTGCCAGTCGGCGCAGACGAAATCCGCGCCTGCGGCCTTCAGCCGGGCGCCGTGCTCGGGATAGGTATGCCCGCCGCCGGTATAGCCGATCGCGATCATGCCGGCCGCAACCGCGCCCTGGACGCCAAAAGGCGAATCTTCGACCACGATGCAGTCGGCGGGTTTCGCGCCCATTTTCTCGGCGGCGTAGAGGAAGATGTCGGGCGCCGGCTTGCCGTTCTTGACCATCGAGGAGGAAAAGATCGCCTCGCCAAAGAAGCGCGACAGTCCGGTCACCGACAGGCTGTGGTTGATGCGTTCGACCGAAGATGACGAGGCGACGCAGCGGTCGCCGGCAAGAGCGCTCAGGAACGGCAGGATCCCCGGTGTCGGCTTCAGCTCCTCCGAAAAGAGCAGCTTGGTCTCGGCCCAGATGTCGCCGTCGGCGGTGGGCGGGAACTGATGGCCGGTCAGTTCCTTGATTTTGACGATGATGTCGGCCTGCTTCATGCCGATGCATTGCGCGATGATGCCGCCATGGACGCCGGGCATGCCATGCTTCTCATAGACGCGCTCATAGGCCTTGGCGGCCAGCGGTTCGCTGTCGACGAGAACGCCGTCGCAATCGAAAATCAGTCTAGGTTGCGCCACGCGCTTCTCCCGGCCTCTGTGCCAATAAGCACATCGCTATCGATAAAAAGTCAGATGTTCAATAGTGAGGCGGATGCATCTCCTGCGCATCAAAGCTGACGCAGCGCCTCGCTGGCCGGCGTGGATCCAAGCGCGCGCTGCATAGCCTGGCGCGACTGCGCACGATCGGGTGTGATCCAGTTGGGCTCGGCGCCGAGGAAGCGGTCGAGGAAGGCCACGGCATAGGCGGGCATTTCCGTCGCGTTCTCGCGGTAGGACCACCAGGTGCGCAGGTCGTCGGCGCATTTATCGATGCTGGGCGCTGTGCCGAACTCCTGCTCGTGCACGGCCAGGATCGCCGACACGCAATAGTTGGTGTAGAGGAATCCCTCCGGCCAGAAGCGCACGATTTCCGCCGTGCCGGCATTGGCTTCCGTCTCGATCATTTCGGTAAGACCGGAGACCTCTCGTGCCGGCGCCTGGCGGATCAGCTCGCGCAGCACCAGCCCGGCGGCGAAGACGATGAAGTCCGCGCGGTCGACAGCTGCGAATCGCTTCTGCGCTTCCATGACGTCGATCCAGTCGAGAAAGGCGCGTGTCAGCTTGGCCTCGTCGATCTCGAAACGAACGCCGAAGGTTTCCGACACCACCTTCGCGCTGCTGCGGAAGGTGGCGCGAAACCAGCGCAGCTGCCGCAGCCGGTGACGAAGGTCCGGCATAAGCGCCAGTTCGTGCCTGAAAGGCAGATCCATGTCTCATATCCCGTTTGGCGACAGGCTAGCACAGGCGCTGCCGTTGCCGAAATCGGTCAGCCGCCTGTGGAGCGTTACGGCGGCTAATATAATACATGTTGACATTCTAGGAAACAAATGTTCTCACTTTCGGGTCATCTCACCTCCGTCCAATATGTGCCGGAGGAAGAGAATCGGGAGGAAACCGAAATGGCGATCTGGCAGTGGGCGCTGCTTCTGCTGTTTGTCGTCTGGGCGCTGCAATCGCTCGGCGTCTGGCTGCAGATGCGGCATTATGCGGACGTCTTCAAAGGCGTCACCGGAGAGTTCAAGGACGGCTTTGTCGGAGCCGGCAATTTCCGCGGCCGGCTCGCCAAGGGCACCATCGCGCTCGTCGTCGTGACGCCCGATCTCATCGTGCGCCGTATGATGGTCATGAGCGGCCGTTCGGTGCTCACCAAGTTCAAGCGACATGAAGAATTCGAGGGTATCCCCCTCGATCGACTCCGGTCCAACCCTGCGATCATGGGGGAGGGGGAACCCGGTGTGGCCGAGGCCGTGAAACGGGCGATCGAGCAGATCGACCGCGCGCGGTCGGAGCCGGGGAAGAAGCCGGGCCTGTCCGGTTTGAACGTAGCAAGGGCTTAAGCGACGCCGGCAGCCGGCTGGGAATGACCGGCGGGGGTCATAAGGAGGAGAAATGTCTGTAATTTCGTTATTGGCGCAGCATGCCGACCTGGCGGTGCACAACCTGCATGTCGCAGGCACCATGGTCTCGGATGCTGCCTGGCACGGCAAGCTCGGCGTCGAGCATGCCACCGACCATCTCGTGGTCCTGGCGCAGGCGACGACCGACAATGCGCCCGTCACCGCCGATCAGCTCAAGGAACAGCTGAAGAATGTGCAGCAGGAAGAGCAGCTCGGCTGGCTGACCGCCATCGGCAAATATTTCATCGGCATCTTCCAGAAGGGCGGCGAAGTGTTCGCCGGCTTCGTCACCGGCATCATCCCGACGCTGGTCGTGCTGATGACCGCCTTCTACGCCGTCACCGAATTGGTCGGCGAGGAGCGCGTCCACGGCCTGGCGCGCGGCGCCGGCCGTATCGCGCTGACCCGCTACACCGTGCTGCCGGTCCTGTCGGTGTTCTTCCTCACCAACCCGATGGCCTACACTTTCGGCTCCTTCCTAGAAGAAAAGCACAAGCCTGCCTTCTACGACGCGGCGGTGTCCTACGTGCATCCGCCGCTCGGCCTGTTCCCGCATATCAACCCCGGCGAATATTTCGTCTGGGGCGGCATGCTGGTCGCGCTGCTCGATCTCGAGAAGCGGGGCGTCATCGCCAACGGCTATCACGTCAAGGTGGCCATCTGGTACGCCATCGTCGGCCTCGTCGTCATCCTGCTGAAGGGCATCCTGACCGAACGCATCACGGCCATCATGGCACGCCGCCAGGGCGTCGAGCTCTAAGGGCGGGAGGACACCATGGCCAAGACATACAAGGCAGTAAAGATCTCGAGGGGCTCCACCGGGTGGGGCGGGCCTCTGGTGATCGAGCCGACCGAACAGCGCAACAAGGTCGTGTCGGTAACCGGTGGCGGCATTCATCCGGTGGCGCAGCTGATCGCCGACATGACCGGCGCCGAGGCGGTCGACGGCTTCAAGGCGCCGCCGATCGAAAGCGAGATGGCGGTCGTCGTCGTCGACTGCGGCGGCACGGCCCGCTGCGGCGTCTATCCGCGCAAGCGTATCCCGACCGTCAACCTGACGCCGGTCGGCCAGGCGGGTCCGCTCGCCCAGTTCATCACGGAAGACATCTACGTTTCGGGCGTGAAGCCGGCCAACGTTACAATGGCGGACGGATCCGAGGCGGTCACCACTGCGGGGGGAGCAGCATCGATGAGTTCAAGCAACAACACCACTGCCAGGGCGGCCGAGCCGCTGCCGAGCGAAGGCGGGCTTATCGGCCTGATCAGCTCGATCGGCCGCGTCATGGGCCGTGTCGTCGGCATCTTCTTCAACTCCGGCCGCCGCACCATCGATCAGGTTATCCGCAACGTGCTGCCCTTCATGGCCTTCGTGACCATGCTGATCGGCCTGATCCTCTACACCGGCATCGGCGACGTGCTGGCACAGCCGATGGGACCCTTGGCCAACAACATCGTCGGCCTGCTGGTCATCTCGGCCATCTGCGGCCTGCCGTTCCTGTCGCCCATCCTTGGCCCAGGCGCGGTCATCGCCCAGGTCATCGGCGTCGCCATCATCGGCCCGCAGATCGCCAACGGCACCATCTCGCCAGCAATGGCTCTGCCGGCGTTGTTTGCCTACAACACACAGGTGGGCTGCGACTTCGTTCCCGTCGGTCTGGCGCTCGGTGAGGCCAAGCCGAAGACGATCGAAATCGGCGTGCCGGCGGTGCTCATCAGCCGCCAGATCATGGGCCCGGTCTCCGTGCTGATCGCATGGATCGTCTCCCTGATCGTGTTCTAAGTTAGCAACAATATCGAGGTTCGCCATATGTCGGTTCTTCTCAAGACACGGGTCACAGCAATAGGACCCGAAGTGGCGGACCTCGCCGAGGGCGGCGTGGTCATCCTTTTCGCGGATGGCTCGCCTCCCGAACTGGCCGAAGTTTCCGTACTGCATAGGACGGAAGAAGGCCCGAGCGACGATGCGCCGGCGACAGGCGCCTCGATCACGCTCGGACCGGTTTCGGCGACGATAACGGCGGTCGGCTCCACGGCCTGGAGCAAGGTCCGCGAAATGGGTCATGTCGTGATCTCCTTCAACGGAGCGTCCGAGGCCGAAAGGCCGGGCGAGGTTTGCGCATCCGCGGTCGATACCGGGGCGCTCGTGGCGGCGCTGACGCCAGGCGCTGTCATCACCATCGCCGCCTGATAATATCCGCGCTGTCTGTCGAAGGCGCCCAAACCTAGAGTATTGCCATGGAACGCTCGACCATCGTCAGAGTGCACGAAGGTTTGCACGCCCGTCCGGCCACGCGGTTCGTGAAACTCGCGAAGGGTTTCGAATCCGAGGTCGAGCTGGTCAAGGACGGCAAGGCGGTCAGCGCCAAGAGCTCGGTCAAGCTGATGCTCCTGGCTGTCAAGGAAAACCAGGAAGTCACCGTGCGCGCCAACGGCGCCGACGCGATCGAGGCGATTGAGGCGCTGATCGGCTATCTGGAGAACCCGCGCGCCGGCCTTGACGACGAGGGCGAGGCAGGTGATGAGGGCTCGCAAGCCGCAGCCCCGGCGCCCGCTCGTGAGGCCGCGCAGCCTGCCGCCGCAGCGGTGGATGGAACCCCGAAACTTCAAGGCGTCGCCGCAAGCGAGGGCGTGGCGATCGGGCCGGCCTTTGCCCATTTCCCGCCGGAGATCGAGGGACCGGGCAGACGCCTGCCGGCCGATGAGATCGAGGGCGAGCTCGAGCGTTTCCGCGGCGCCGTCGCCAGCGTCCAGGCGCGCATGGACCGCACGCTTGCCGAGAGTAATCTCTCCGCCGGCGACCGTGGCATCGTCGCCGCCCTGCGCGACATCGCCGCCGACGACAGCCTGACGGGCGAGGTTGAAAGGCTGATCAAAGGCGGTGACGATGCGGTCTCGGCGGTCATCGCGGCCGCGGCCACCATCGCCGCCGATTTCAGCGCGGTCGACGACCACTATCTCAACGCCCGGGCCGACGACGTCCATGCCGTCGGCAGGCAGATCTGCCTGGCGCTGCTCGGCCAGGACGAAGTCAGCCTGGAAACCATCCCGCAGGGCGCGATCCTGATTGCCGACGACATCGGCGCCTGGGATCTGGCGCGCGCGCCGCTGAAGCGCATCGGCGGCGTGGTCTGCGGCCATGGCGGCGCCACCTCGCACATTGCCATCATCGCCCGCTCGCACGGCATCCCGGCGGTGCTCGGTCTGGGCGACAAGGTCAACGAGCTGCGAACCGCCAAAGAGGTGGCGATCGATGGCAGTGCCGGGCATGTGATCGTCGACCCTGACGAGACCGCGCGGGCTGACTTCACCCGGCGCGTCGAGGCTGCCGCGCAGGAGCGCGCCGGGCTGAAAGTGTTCAAAGGCGTGACGCCTACCCGCGCCGACGGCACGGTGATCGAGGTCGCGGCCAATATCGGCTCGCTGGAAGAGATCGAGGCGGCGCAGGAGGCCGGCGCCATGGGCGTCGGCCTATTCCGCACCGAGCTGCTCTTCATGCGCCACATGCATCTGCCGTCGGAAGAGATGCAGGCCGAAACCTACAGCGCGCTGGCCAAGGCCTTCGCGCCGCGTCCGGTCATCGTGCGCACGCTCGACATCGGCGGCGACAAGCCGATCGCCGGCATCGAATTCCCCGACGAGGAAAACCCGTTCCTCGGCTGGCGCGGCATCCGCATGTGCCTGGACCGGCCCGACATCTTCAAGAAGCAGCTGCGGGCGCTGTTGCGCGCCGCCGTCCACGGTAACATCAAGGTGATGCTGCCGATGGTCTCGGAGATCGCGGAGGTCACGCGCACGCGCGCGCTGGTCGACGAATGCGCGGCTGAATTGAAGGCAGAGGACGTGCCGCATGCGAGCTTCGACCTCGGCGTGATGATTGAGACGCCAGCCGCCGTGCTGATCGCGCCCGCGTTGGCGAAAGAGGTGGCGTTCTTTTCGATCGGCACCAACGACCTGACCCAGTACATCATGGCCGCCGACCGACTCAATCCGACGGTCGCCAAGCTCAACGACGTCACCAATCCGGCCGTGATGTCGGCGATCGAGCTGACGGCGAAGGCGGGTGTCGCCGCCGGCATCATGGTGGGCATGTGCGGCGAGGCTGCCGGCCGTCCGGACCTGATCCCCACCTTCATCGGGATGGGCCTGACCGAGCTCAGCATGAGCCCGGCCTCGATCCAGCGCGCCAAGAAGACCATCGCAGCCATGGCGGCCGAACGGTAGCGGATAATTCGCGACGGTTACGCTAGATGCGCGAGCAGGGTGGCGAGAACCGGTGTCAGTTCCTGGACGGCATTGGGCTGGGCACAGGCCTGCCGGATGCGGTCCTCCCGCACTTCGGCAGCCAGCACCGCGATCTCGAGAATGTCGGGCTCGGGCGTTCCGTTCGCCCTGGTCGCCAGTCCGCAGGCAAGCGCCACAGGCGCAAGGCACCTGATGTCGACAGACCGGTCGCCGGCTATCGCCGGGCCTGTGCCGATCTCGCCAGGCTGAACCGGACGGTGGTTGAGGCATTCGACGAGCAGAGCCGCACAGGCCGCCGCGACCTGGTCCGTCGATGCCGCATCCGCCGTCGCGCCAGCCAGGAGATTCGCGTGGCGCTTGCGCATCGCGACATGCACGGCGGAAAAGCTCGCCTCGTGGACGCGCGGATTGTCGATGCCGTAGCCGGCGAGGACCGCGCGGGTCAGATAATACATGTCGCGCCTGAACTGACGCTCGCCGCCGATCTGCCGGTCTTCATCGCCATGCGGGAAATAGATCCGCAGGCTTTTGACGGTCGTGCCGTCGACCTTGAGCGGCCGGGAATGCGGTACGAAGGATTCGGCAATCGTCAGCGCCTCGTCGACGGCGCTCGCGGCGTGGCCGAGCAGGCTGCGGCCCGGGAAGGGAGGCAAATTGCCGGCGATATCTTGCGTGGGGTCGCCGGCGCTGTCGTGGCGGTTCTGGCGGATGGCGTCGCGCAGTTCCCGAAGCCGGTCCTTCAGGTTGGCGCGGACGTCTTCGGAAATTTGTCGCAGCATCGCCAATTGCCTCGAAATGCTGAAGCCTGTCACGGCTTTGGGCGCCAGCCGCCCTCTCTAGATTGTTCGTCTCGATTGGTAGATCAATAGGCGATATTTAACCAGCATGCAGAATCGGCGACGGCAGTGTCACCGCGGGGTTGGAGGGGAAATTGGGCAGGCGACGGCAGGGTGAATCCGAAAACGGCAGAGCGGCGGCCGAGGCATCCGAGCAGGTCGTCAGCGAAAGCCGGACCGACCGCCTCAGGATCCGCGCAGCCTGGATGTATTTCGTCGAGCAGATGACGCAAAACGAGATCGCCGACGTGCTCGGCGTTGGCCGCGTCACCATCGTGCGCATGCTGGCCGAGGCGAGGGCACGCAACGAGGTGAAGATCACCATCGAGAGCGAGCTTTTGGAGATCGTGCGGCTGGAGCGCGCGCTCGAACAGACCTTCGGACTACAGCAGGCGCTGGTGGCGCCGCTCACCGATCCCAATGCCGACCCGATCCCGGCAATCGCCGCCAAGACCGGCATGTTCCTGTCGGATGCGATGAAATCCGGCATGCGGGTCGGCGTCGGCTGGGGAGTCACGCTGTTCAACACCTTGCCCTTCATCAGCGCCAAATCGCTAACCGATTTCAGCGTGATTTCGCTGCTTGGCGGCGTCGGCGTCGCGCGCCGGGTCAACCCGGCCGAGTTCGCCTGGCGCTTCGCCCAGATCTTCCAGGGTGATGGCTATCTGATGCCGACGCCTGCGGTCGTGGACAGCGTCGAGACAAAAATCGCGCTGGTCGAGCGCTGCGGCCTGCAGGAGATTTTCGAGATGGCCGATGCGCTCGACGCCGTGCTGCTCAGCGTCGGCGGCATCGCTTCGGCCACCACCTTCTCGCGCGGCGGCTTCCTGAAGGAAGCGGACCGCGAGGCGCTGCTTGCGCGCGGCGCCGTCGGCGATCTCCTGTTCCATTTCTATGACCGCAATGGCGATCTGGTCGACCATCCCGTCAACAGCCATGTGATGTCGGTGGATGTCGACCGCCTGCGCAAGGCGCCGATCCGCATCCTCACCTCCGGCGGCGCGGAAAAGACCGAGGCGCTGCTCGGCGCCATGAACCTGATTGCGCCGACCATCCTGATCACCGACGAGGAAAGCGCACGCCGCATGCTCGCGGCGCATGGCGCTTGAATCATGCGACGGAAGGGCTCGCTCGCTGCGGAATTGAGGAGCGTAGGTGCTTGCGGGCAGGTTCCTCCACCAGAATGAAGACGACGAGCGAGATAATGACCAGCAAAGGCTGGTACAAAAGACTCCCGACCCAATCCAATTCTCCGGTGAACAGCACCGGAATCCACTTTCGCACCGGGATTTGCAGGATGTAGAGGGCATAGCTCGCATTGCCCAGCAGCACGAGCGGCTTGTACGACAGCACGCGTTGGGTCCTGCCGTCATTCACGGCGCATGTCGCAATCAGCGCGACAAAGCCGATTGCCGCGAAACCTCCCGTCGTCACCATGCGTGTCGCGACAAGCGTGGCTATCGTGAACGCCATGGCCAGAATGGCGGCCAGGTCGCTGCGGAAGCGATCGAACGCGCCGGCCCTAAACAGCAGAGCGCAGGTGATGCCGGTCATAAATTCGGGCAGCCTCAGCAGCGGGAGAGGCACCAACTCCATCCAGCCGAACGCAAGGTAGCCCATCGGCCCGAGACCCGGCAGACACATAACTACGAAAATCAGCACCAAAGCTGCCAGGCTGATCCACAGGACTCCGGTCGTAAGCCTTGAAAGGACGGGAAGCAATAACGGGAACACAAGATAGAAAAAGAACTCGATCGAGAGTGTCCAACTCGGAGGATTCCAGAAGAATCCGAGCATTGTCGTTGGTCCGCCCCATGCCTGAACAAGGCCAAGTGTCGCCAGTGATGCAAGCGGGTGATCCAAGGGCATGCTTGTCAGCGGCAAAGCCACAATAAGGGCAAGGAGATAGATTGGATAAATTCTGGCAAACCTCGCTAAGGCGAACTGTCGGATCTCGTACCAGTCAGACATCTTGTCGAAGTAGGAATGGGTGAGGATGAAGCCGGACAGCAGGAAGAAGAACGAGACGCCCAGATAGCCGTTCTGCACAAAATTGGCGATCGGGGGCGGCGCTCCGTCAATGTCTGCCGAGTGGAAGGCAAGCACATAGAGAGCGGCGAAAAATCGCAAGCTGGTCAGCTGTGTGAGGCTCGATCCCGCTGAAGAGGGCTTCGGTTTCATACAGAGTGCCGTTGCTGTAAGCGCGAAGCGGTGCTCAGAACTGTCGATACTGCTTCGAATCCTATACGCCGAGCCGCATTAACAAATCCGTTAACGCTCCACGCCGGTGTCAGCGCCCGGCGCCATGGGGGAGAACCGAGGCGCTGCTCGGCGCCAGGCACGTGACTGCGTCGACGATTCTGATCGCCGATGAAGAAGCGCACCGCATGCCCCACTGGCGGACGGACAACGATCTTCTTGTTCTTCGGCCTCCTGGCCAGATAGATCTTCCGCTCGCGTGACAGCCCCCAAGCTTCTGCCGACAAGTCGCGGAACTACTCTAAAATCAACGAGAAGCCGTTCTTGGACCAAACGGTTGCCCAAGGAGCGGAAGCCTTCGGCTCAACCTAAAAACTTGGGGGAAGTTCTCTTTCAAATGGTCGGAGTGGCCGGATTCGAACCGACGACCCCTTGACCCCCAGTCAAGTGCGCTACCGGGCTGCGCTACACTCCGGACCGGGTGGCGATGTATCGTGATAAGGCGGTGCGGGTCAACCGAATTCGGTGCCTATCGCAAAGGTGAAATTGCAGGCAAGGGATGCAGACCTCGCCAGCCGCAATTCCCGCTGGTGCCGGTACTCCAGCGCGATCGCGCCCCAGACCAGACCCATCAGCAGGTAGAGATGACGCCAGTGATCGATGTCGATGAAGGTGCCCAGCCCGATATTGCCGAGATAGGCGACATAGGCGCAAAGCAGATAGGGCTGCCACGGCCGGTCGCGCAGAAGGATGCGGAAACCGGCGCCGATCGTCCATAGCGTCAGCGTCAGGAACGAGACGAAGCCGAGCCAGCCATAATCCATCAGCGCCTTCAGCCAGATGTCGTGCGTGTCCTCGCCATAGATCGTGCCGAAGACCAGCGGGCCGATGCCGAACGGGTGCTCCATCGCCAGCTGGAAGCCGATCGAATAGCGGGCGAAGCGGCCAAGCCGGGCCGAGTCGTAGCTCTGCTCAAGCTGCGCGCGCTGTGTGAACATGTCCGACACGCCGGGTAACTGCAGGATGACGATGAGGGCGATGACCAGCAGCGCCGCGGCAGCGATCGTCATCACCACCACGCGCAGCCGGAACTTGCCGCTGGCGCTCTGCAGGAAGAGGCAGGCGGTGAGCAGCACCGCCGACACGGCAAACATGCCCCAGGCGCCGCGCGAGAACGAGAAGAAGATGCCGGCGGTGATGATGAGCAGCGGCACAGCCAGAAGCGGCATCCGCGACACCGGGCCGGTCAAGAGCAGATAGAGCAGGTAGGTGCCGGGCAGCACCAGGAACGGCCCGAACACGTTCGGATCCTGGAAGGCACCGGCGGCGCGGTCGTATTTGGTGAACATTTCCGCGCCCGGAAAGGCATGAAAGTAACCGGCGATGCCGAGCAGCGACGTCGCCACGGCCGACATGACGTAGGCGATGAAGATCAGCCGGTAGAGGCTCGGCTGGACCGAGGTCACCGAAGCGAAGAACACCGCGCTGAAGGCCAAAAACAGCGAAACGGCGAGATAGAGCGGCGTGTTGGCCAGGTCGGCCATCTGCGTCATCGCGATCATGCCGCCGATATTCATCGCCACCAGCAGCACCAGCAGGGGCACGATCGCGTGCGAGATTCGAAGGCCGAACAGCGCCCAGACTGCGATCAGCCCGGCCATGTAGATTTCATAGGGCGCCGGCTCGCTGATGACGAAGCCGGAAAGCAGGATGCCGACGCCGATCGCAGCCGATGCGATCAGCGAAATCAACTTGGCGTTGACCGCCCCAGGCGGCAACCGGTTGACTGCCGATGGCTGCAACTGGTTGACAGCCTGTGGCGGCAATTCACTGGCGATGGCGCTCAATAGGCGTTTTCCGTGTTGAGCAGGCGGATCGGCGTCAGGAACAGGATGCGCAGGTCGAACAGCATCGACCAGTTCTCGATGTAATAGAGGTCGTATTCGGTGCGCATGCGGATCTTTTCGTTGGTGTCCATCTCGCCGCGCCATCCGTTGATCTGCGCCCAGCCGGTGACGCCGGGCTTGACCTTGTGGCGGGCGAAGTAGCCGTCCACCACCTCGTTGTAGAGAAGGTTGTGCGACTGCGCGGCGATGGCATGCGGGCGCGGCCCAACCAGCGACAGCGAGCCGAAAAGTGAGTTGAAGAACTGCGGCAGCTCGTCGATCGAGGTCTTGCGGATGAAGCGGCCGACGCGGGTGACGCGCGGATCGTTCTTGGTCACCGTCTGCTTGGCGGTCGGATCGGAGCGGTCGGTGAACATCGAGCGGAACTTGTAGACTTCGATGATCTCGTTGTTGAAGCCGTGCCGCTTCTGCTTGAACAGCACGGGGCCCTTGCTGTCGAGCTTGATGGCGATCGCGGTGACGAGCATCACCGGCGAGAAGACGATGATCCCGATGAGTGAAAAGACGATGTCGAAGGCGCGCTTGGCGACCGAATCCCAGTCGTTGATCGGCTTGTCGAAGATGTCGAGCATCGGCACCGAGCCGATATAGGAATAGGCGCGCGGCCGGAACTGCAGCGCGTTGGAATGTGCCGAAAGCCGGATATCGACCGGCAGCACCCAGAGTTTCTTCAGAAGCTGCAAGACGCGCGATTCGGCGGTCAGTGGCAACGACACGATCAGCATGTCGATGCGCGCGATGCGGGCGAATTCGATGAGCTCGGAGATGGTGCCGAGCTTCGGGTAGCCGGCGACGATCGGCGGCGAGCGCTTGTCGTTGCGGTCGTCGAAGATGCCGCAGATGCGGATATCGTTGTAGGGCTGCTTCTCGACCGAGCGGATCAGCTGCTCGGCCGCCTTGCCGCCGCCGACGATGAGCGCGCGGCGCTCCATGCGGCCGTCGCGCGCCCAGCGCCGGATGAGGCTGGACATCACGAGTCTCAGGCCGAAGATCAGCGCGAAGCCGGCCACGAACCAGGTGCCGAACAACAGGCGCGAATAGTCTTCCGACGCCTTGATGGCGAAGGCGGTGAGCGCCATCAGCGCGAAGCTGCCTGCCCAGACCAGCAGCACGCGGCCGAAATTCGCGAGGGGGCGCATCAGCGCCGCGATCTGGTAGCAATCGGTCACGTCGAGCAGCACCACGGCCAGGAACGACGTAGCCGCGATCGCCAACGGATACTGCCAGGCCAGATAGCTGAAGAAGCCGACATAGTAGAAATAGACGCCGAGCCCAGACAGGAACAGCATCGCGAACTCGACCATGCGCAGCACGCCGCTGACCATGATCGGCGACATGGTATCACGCCGGTATTGCGAAGCGACCTGGCGCGCCACATCGTTGATGCCGCCAGGCTTTTCGCCATCGGCGGGAGCATCGTAGTTGCGCACCGCATCCATGGAAAAGCGGTGCGCGGGGTCGATCTCATTCATGGGAACTGTCCGCGAGCTTCGCGCAACTGCATAGCAAAAGAGAGCTAAGAAAGCCTTGAAACAACCGGTGGTTTTGGAGTTGTTGCGGCCCGCAGCCTATTTGTTCAGTGCCGCGAAATAGGCCTTCTCGATATCGGCGGCCATGACATCCGCACCGAATCGGGCCTTCAGCTCATCGGCTTGCGGCATCAGTTTTCGATAGCCGTCAAAGTCGCTGAGCGCCGCCCCCATTTTGGCGGCGAGCTGGGATGCGTCGGGGCGGATCAGTGCAGGGGAGTCTTCGCCGAAAATTTCCGGAATGCCTCCGACAGCGGTCGCGATCATCGGCATGCCAGCGGCTAAAGCTTCAAGCACGATATAGGGCATCGCCTCCGCGCGGGATGGCACCACAATCAACTCGGCCAGAGCGAAAGCCTGTCTCGCCGGCATGGGCGGCAGGAATCTGACGTGGCTTTTCAGGCCGAGTCGCTCCACTTGCGCGTGGTAGCGCGGCAGGTCGTCGCCGTCGCCGACCATCACGGCGCTTAAGGGGCGTCCGAGCTCGTCGCCGGCCATAGCCAGCGCATCGATGAAGATATCCGGGCCCTTCAGGTCGCGCATCATGCCGATGTACAGGAAATCGGCGGCATTCGCTGCCGTCGTCACCGGTTCGAATTCGGCGGCGCGCAGGCCGTTATAGACAAGCGCGTTGGGTATGGGCGGCTCGCCGACCTTGCGGCGATAGGTGTTGCGCTCGTAGTCAGAAACGAACAGCAGGCAATCGGTGAAGCGCGCCATGAAGCGCTCCAGGCCGAAGAACAGCTTCCCCATCGCCGTCGTTTCGTCATAGTGGAGGGAGCCGCCATGCGGCGAATAGAGGCGGGCAACGCGAAACCTTGATACCCGCAACAGTGAGCCGAACAGCCGGGCATAGGCGCCACCCTTGGCGCCGTGCCCATGCAGCACGTCCGGCCGCAATTCCTGGATGATTCGATAGGTACGCCAGGCCGAGGCGAGGTCGCCGGGCCCGACATGACGCTGCATCGGCGTGCGATGGATGCCGAGCGCGAGGCTGTCGTTCATCGCCTCGAACAAGCGCTCCTCATAGTCGCCGCCGGTGGTCGAGTCGCAGACGATTCCCACCGCATGGCCGGCGGCGATCTGCGCCTCGGTCAGGTCGCGCACGTGCCGGAAGATTCCTCCGACAGGTGAGCGAAAGCAGTGCACGATCCTGAGGTTCACCGCCACGACGGGTTTTTCAGAACAGCCGTTCGCGGACGTAGACGGTGTCGCCGGGCAGGAGTGGATCGGATGTCAGCACCCGCCCGGTCATCACCTTGCCGTTGATATCGCGGGTGATGTCGACGCTCTCCTGATTGGCGCGCGGCGTGAAGCCGCCGGCAATGGCGACCGCCTTTTGCACGGTGAGTCCCGGCACGTAGGAATACTGCCCGGCAGCGCCCACTTCGCCCATGACGAAGATCGGCCGGTAGCGGTCGATTTCGACCGAAACGTCGGGATCGCGCAGATAGCCTTGGCGCAGCTTGTCGGCGATCGCCTTTTCCAACTGCTGCGCGGTGTGGCCGCGCGCCGGCACCGCGCCGACCAGCGGAAAGGACAGATAGCCGGACTGGTCGACGCTGTAGGTGTTGGTCAACCCGTCCTGCTCGAACACCATGACACGGACGCGGTCGCCGGCGCCGAGTCGGTAGGGCTGATCGAGCACTTCATGAAAGGCGGCGGGTGTCGGGCGGTAGCTCGAGCAGCCGGTGAGCAGCGACAAGGCAAGCAAAGCGCGAAAGAGGGAAGCAGTGCTTTTCATGACCGGCCAGGAACCTTCATCGCTCTTGCCGCAAGCCGCGGCACAACCCCAGGAAAGTGCGACCGTTATCATCCTGTTAGGGTTAATGGGCGGTAAAGGAGCGCGGTCCGGGAGAGCGGAGATCGGTAAAAAGCCCAATTGTTCTATTGCTTTCGAGCAATCTTCTTTGAGCGCTCTCTAATAAGCATTCATTCTGATCTTAACGGGTGAGTTACCATAGTTCTTTACGGTCCAGCTTCGACTCAAAGCTCGGAGCAGGATGCATGTCCGTTCAGTCAGCGGCCGCAGACGTCGATGTCGATCTGAGACAGCTTTTCGCCAGCCTGGCGAGGAACTGGCTGCGCATTGTTTTTGTCACGCTTTTGGTCACCGGGCTGGCCTTCGCCTTCGCCTGGCTCGCGACGCCCTATTATAAAGCGACAGCCAAGCTGGAGATCGGCTCGCGCGAATCGGAATACACCCGGCCTCCGGGCACCAACGACGACGATAAGCCGATTCTCGACGAGCAGGGCGTGGCCACCCAGGTCCAGATCATTTCCTCGCCCGACATCCTCAAGCAGGTGGCGACCAAGCTCAACCTGGACAAGTTGCCGGAGTTCGACGAAACGCTGAAAATGTCGTCGCTCGGGCGTGTGCTTGTGCTCGTCGGCTTGAAAAGCGATCCCTTCGATATCCCGCCGGACGAGCGTGTGCTGAACGCCATGCACGACAAGCTCAATGTTTACGCCGTTGAAAAGACGCGCGCGATCGCGATCGAGTTCGCCTCGAAGGATCCCAAGCTTGCCGCAGCGGTCGCGAATGGCATTGCCGAGGCCTATATCGCCTCGAAGAGTGACGCCAAGCTCGAATCGAACGCCGCCGCGACCAACTTTCTGGCGCCGGAAATCGCCGATCTGCAGAATCGCGTGAGGGATGCCGAGGCCAAGGTCGCCGCGTTCCGCGCCCAGTCCGACCTGCTGATGGGCGGCAACAATTCGGTGCTTCCGACTCAGCAGCTCTCTGAGCTGTCGAGCGAATTGTCGCGTGTGCGCGCCGGCCGCGCCGCCGCCGAGGCGAGTGCCGAGAGCGTGCGCCGGGCGCTGCGGAATGGCGGTTCGCTGGACAGCGTGCCGGAGGTCCTGTCTTCCGAGTTGATCCAGCGCCTGCGCGAGCGCCAGGTGGAGCTGAGGGCCAATATCGCCGATCTTTCCACAACCCTGCTGGACAATCATCCGCGCATCCGGGCGCTGAAGTCGCAGCTTGCCGACCTCGACGGCCAGATTCGCAACGAGGCGCAAAAGATCATCCGGGGGTTGTCGGCTCAGGCTCAGACGGCAAAGGCCCGCGAGGATCAGCTGATCGCGGACGTCAACACCTTGAAGGCCGCGTCAGCGCGCGCCGGCGAGCAGCAGGTGCAGCTGGATGCCTTGCAGCGCGACGCGAACGTTCAGCGCCAACAGCTTGAATCCTATATGGCAAGTTACAATGCGGTAGCCTCACGCAAGGATCGCAGATACTCGCCTGTGGCGGCGAGCCTGATCGCGCAGGCCCAGGTGCCGTCGCAACCTTATTTTCCGAAGATCGGGCCGATCACCGGGGCCGCCGCGGCCGCTTCGCTGCTGCTGATGGCGATCGGCACGCTGCTTGGCGAGCTGTTCTCGGGCCGTGCCATGCGTCCGGCCGCCGGCGCCCGTTTCACCGATATCGAGCAGGTGGCGATGCCCGCTGCGCGCACCGAGCCGGTTGTAGCCGAAATCGAGGACGACCACAGTCCTTTCGCGTCCTATGAGACGTCCATGGCCAGCGAGCGACGTCCGGAGAGACAGCCGCCGATCGCGCAGAATGAGACATTTGAAGCCGACACCGTTGCGGCAGAGCAACCAATGCCCGAGCCGGAACCCATGCCGGGTCCGTCCAGGCTCGGCGAGATAGATGTCGACAGGGCTGCCGAGAAGTTGATCGGTTCCGGCGCCGCGCGCGCGATCTTCGTATCGCCGGAAGGCGACGAGGCGGCCGCCTCCGCCGTGCTCGTGGCGCGTGAAGTAGCTGACGCCGGCCTGCGCGTGCTGCTGCTTGACCTCACGGCATCGGGCGCCGCGTCGCGGCCGATGCTGGACTCGAGCCTGTTCCCGGGCATCACCAATCTGCTCGCTTCCGAAGCGCAGTTCAGTGACGTCATCCATCCCGATCTCTATTCGGATGCGCATGTCATTCCGGTCGGCACCGCCGATCCGGTCCGCGCCATGCGCGCCGCCGATCGGCTGCCGATCATCATGCAGTCGCTGACCACGGCCTACGATCTCGTCGTGGTCGAATGCGGCCCGGCCGACGCGCAAGGCATCGGCCGCCTGGTCGGTGACGGCACCGAAGTCTTCCTGTCCATGCTGGAAGCCGACGACCAGGTGACGCAGGCCGCGGTCAAGCTGATCGAGAACGGCTATCCCAACTTGACGCTGGTCACACCGGTCGGCCATGAACCGGGAGACCCATTGCCCCGACGCCGGTCGGCCGCATAAGACCGGAGGCCGGCACCGCGACGAATGGGACACGGCTCAGCCCCGAGGCAATTCTTAGCTACAAGGGCGAACCGCGGCATTTCTCGGCGACTCCTGCACTTTACATCGGTGGCGAGGCACCTAGTTTTGATGCTTCGCGCTGCGCATTTTCGTGCGTGGATGATCGAGAGCGGGACCGTGAACCCTAGGCCGGCCCCCGCCGCAGCCTTCCGGCTGGAATTGCGTCAAAGACAAAGAGACAGCGCGGTTCGCCGTTTCCGTGAAACGGTGCAACCGCTCCAGAACTGAACGACTGCCGCAGGGTCGCGGTCAAGGGCGCGTTCGGAAAGGCATTCCCGCGTGGCCTGAAGGGGCAGCGGAATCGCGATTGTCACGGCGCGCGATCGGTCAGAGCGTTGGCCCCTTCCTGCCCGGCGCAGTGCGCGCAGCAATAGATGACATCGCCCTGCTCGACGCCATGTCCCATGATCCGCACCCTGCAGTGAGGGCAGGTCGGCGCAAGCTTCTGGACCGCGCACTCGAAGCTGTCGAACGTGTAGGTTTGCCCGCCCAGGCTCACAAGAAATGCCTTGTCATAGTCGTTGCCGCACTGGTCGCACTTAGCCATGGCCATTCTCCTTCTGGGTGCGAAAACCTCCCGGCGCTCGATAGGTTCCGTTGAGTCACTCAGGGTCCCGCTTGCGCGCATCGCGCCGGGAACACGACGGCGATTATGCGACTCTGACCAGGCCTAGCTGTCGTCTTCGGCCGCGACAGGCGCCGCCTGTCCGGCAGCCTTGCGGCGCAGCACCTTGGTCAGCTTCCAGACCGTCGGGTTGTTCTTGATGAAGGCCTTGGCGCGCGCGCCTTGCCGCAGCCCTGCCGCCAGCACCCGGCCCTTCAGCGTCAGCGGCGCAAGCACCTCGAAATGCTGGACCTCGATGTCGCACCAGAGCCGCTTGTAAGGCTCGTCGCCGACCGAGAAATCATACAAATCGAAGCCAAGCTCGCAGGCTTCCTGGATGTTGTCGAAGAACAGGAAGTCGCCCGGGCTGGCGAACGAGAGATCGTCCTCGGCGATGGCGCCGAACTCGCAGATCAGCCGCTTGCCGGACCGGCTGGAGCCGGTCACCGCGCGCAGCTTGCCCGCCACATCCAGGCCGTGCAGCAGGAATGGCGGCTTTTCCTCGGCCAGCGCATCGGCGAACAGCGCCCGGAAGAAGTCGCGTATTTGTCTGTCGCCGAAGACATTGGCGATGCCCATCTTGGCGAAACGCACCTCCTTCATCTCGAGGAAGGCATCGAGCAGCCTGTCGACCTCCTCGGGTGTGCGTGCCTCGATGCGGCGGAAGGCGCCGACCGCCTCGAACTTGCGCGTCTGCGAGCGGTGCTTCTTGCGCTTGCGCTTGCCGCTCGCGCGCGACAGCAGCGCGTCGAACCCGCCGCCGAGATCGACCGCAAGCGCAAGGTTCGGACTTGGAAAGCCGGGCAGCGCGGCCAGCGGGTTGGCGACGCCGTCGAGGTCTGGCAGCAGCCTTTCAAGCGAGATCAGGTCGATGTCCGGCCGCGCTCGCGCGATTGCCTTGAACATCGAGCGGATCGCCTGGCCGTCGATAGCAGGCAGGAAACGCGGGTCGGCGGCGGCGAAATTACCGTTGGCGTGGCGCCCGCCGGCGAAACGGGCAACCTTGAACGGGCCGCGCCCCACGATCTCCAGGGCCAGCGACAGCGCCGGGCGGCCATCACAGGACAGCGTCGCGACAACCATGTCGGCACCGGTCGCGGCCGCCCAGTTGCTCACCCAAAATGCGCTTTGCGCCGGCGCGAACAGCGCCGAGGCGCAGAATTGAACATAGTCGGCAACACCGGTGCCGCCGCTTGCGGTCGCAATCCACCGGTCCCGGTCGGCTCGCACCGGGCGCGCGGAAGCCTCGTTGGCCGCGACCCGATTGCCATCAAATGACGCGGTGGCGTCAACCATCCCTCAATCCTTAAGACGTATTGGTTGCAACCTGGGGTTCGCATAGGCGAATGTCTTGCTTGAATAAGCCTAGGCGCAAAAGGTGAAGGAATGATCGACGGGGGCGATGCAATCCGGAAGCTGGCGCTGAACCTTGCCCGCTACTCCGGCCTTGCGCCTCTGGCGCGGCCGTTTGTCGGCGGCATCGGCGCTATCCTGATGCTGCACCGCGTCACCGCGACACCGGAGAAGCCGAACAGCGTCAATCGGCATCTGAACATCGCTCCCACTTTCCTCGACAAGCTGATCTCGGACATGAAGGGGCAGGGTTATGCCTTTGTTTCCCTTGATGAAGCGATCGAACGCATCAAGACGGGCGGGAAAGGCGGCCAGTTCGCCACGATCACGGCCGACGACGCCTATCGCGACAACATGACCGAGGCGCTTCCGATCCTGGAAAAACACGGCGCGCCGATCGCCATCTACGTCGCCCCCGGCCTGATCGACGGCGCCGTCGATCTCTGGTGGGACGTGATCGAGGACATCGTCGACACCAGCTCGCGCCTGACGCTGACGATGGGGGGCAAGTCGACGGCGATCGATTGCTCGACACAAGGCCGAAAGATCCAGGCCGTCGCGCGGCTGAACGCCTGGCTGACCTTGGAAGTCCCCGAGGAAGAGCAAGGCGCAGCGCTGCGCGAGCTCGCCCGTTCGACTGGGTTCAAAATCGGCTCGGGCCGCCCATGCACGTTGATGAACTGGGATGAGCTTCGCATCATGGCCGCGCACCCGTTGGTGACCATCGGCGCGCACACCGTCAATCATCGGAACTTGAAGCGGCTGTCCGAGGCCGATGGGCGCCATGAGATCGGCGACGTCCGCCGCGTCCTCGCGGAAAAACTCGGCGAGGAGCCGCGTCATCTGGCTTACCCTTATGGCTATGCCAGCGCGGTCGGCTGCCGCGAGGTGGGCTTTGCCCGCGACGCAGGCTATGCCTCGGCGGTGACCACGCGGCACGGCGTGCTGCGCGCCGAGCACGCCGGCTTCCTGCACGC
Source organism: Mesorhizobium sp. B2-8-9 (assembly GCF_006439475.1). Lineage (NCBI taxonomy): Bacteria > Pseudomonadati > Pseudomonadota > Alphaproteobacteria > Hyphomicrobiales > Phyllobacteriaceae > Mesorhizobium > Mesorhizobium sp. B2-8-9. The sequence goes on from NZ_VFTQ01000010.1 coordinate 104,255, forward strand.
GCTGCCGCGCATCTCCGTCAACGGCCGCTATCAGAGCCTTGCGCATATTCGCACGATGCTGTCCGGCATCACGACACCGCTGGCTAATGCGGGCAAGATGGTCGTGACGATCTGAAGTCTGCCTCGCTCTGCGCCTTGGTCAGCACTATGGCCTGATGCCTTTGAGGTCAGCCCTTCGGGCGCGGCTCGATAATCAGCCATTTGATGATGGCCATGGCCGGCAGAACCCACAGAAAGCCGCTGAGCAGGAAGAACAGGAGATGCGCCGTGGGCCCGTATTCGGCGAGCCTGGTGACCGCGACGGCGGAGGCGATCAGCGCGTAGATGACGACCAGCGCCACCAGCAATATGGTTCCGATCAGCTTTTTCAGGCGAATGGGCATGTCGCGGTTCCGTTGACCCGCCCCGCTTAGGCCGAATGACAAGAGCGCGCAACCGTCGCGACCCGGCGCGACGGCGTGCCGCGCTGTCCAGTCTTGCCAGTTGAGCGGCCTTGGTCCACCAATCTCGCGTTTCAACCGCCGGGAATGCGAAATGGCTGCCATCACCGCCACAGCCCCCTATGCCACACGCGACCGCGACCTGCACAACCGCGCTTTGATGCGCGGCTGGCTCTACGTCGTGCTGCTCGTGCTGGTCGCGCTGGTGCTGGTCGGCGGTTCCACTCGTCTCACCGGCTCGGGTCTGTCGATCACTGAGTGGCAGCCGATACACGGCGTCATCCCGCCGCTCAACGACGCCGAATGGCAGGAAGAGTTCCAGCGCTACCAGCAGATCCCGCAATATGCCGAGATCAACAAGGGCATGAGCGTCGAGGATTTCAAATCGATCTTCTGGTGGGAGTGGGCGCACCGCATCCTGGCGCGCGGCGTCGGGGTGGTCTTTGCCTTGCCGCTGCTGTTCTTCTGGGCGACGCGCCGCATCGAGCGCGGCCTCGGGCTGAAGCTCCTCGGCATCCTTCTGCTCGGCGGACTCCAAGGTGCCATCGGCTGGTGGATGGTGGCTTCGGGCCTGGTCGATCGCGTCTCGGTCAGCCAGTACCGGCTGGCGACGCATCTGACGCTTGCCGCGCTGATCTTCACCGCGACAATGGTGGTGGCGCGAGGCTTGGCGCCGCATTCCGAGCCCGCCGCCGACCGGTCGACGCAGCGGCTCGCCGGCGTCATCGTGCTTTTGGCGCTGATCCAGATCTATCTCGGCGGGTTGGTCGCCGGGCTGCACGCGGGCCTTTCCTACAACACATGGCCGCTGATGGATGGAAAGGTGATCCCCTCCGATCTGCTTCTGCTGAAGCCCGCCTGGCTGAACTTCTTTGAAAACCCGAAGACGGTGCAGTTCGTCCACCGACTGGGCGCCTATGTGATCTTTGTCGTGGCACTCTGGCATATGGTCGCGACGTGGCGGCGCCAGCCTGGCACCACCCATGCCCGCCGGGCCACGCTTCTGTTCGCGCTAGTGGTCGTCCAGGCCTCGATCGGCATCGGCACGCTAGTGATGCAGGTGCCGCTGCACATGGCATTGACGCATCAGACGATCGCGCTTGTGTTGCTTGGCTTCGCTGCCGCGCATTGGCGCGGCACCAAGGGCGCCTATCCGCTGCCGACCGATATACGCGTCAGAGGCTGAGCGAACCTTGCGGATCGCCTCGGCGGCAGCAAGCTCCAGGTTCACGACCGCTCAATGCTTGATGCCGAGCATCAGGTCGAGGTTCTGCACCGCGGCGCCCGACGCGCCCTTGCCGAGATTGTCGTAGACGGCCATCAGCAGTGCTTGCGCCCTCTCATCATTGGCGAAGACGTAGACCTTCATCCGGTTGGTGCCGTTATAGATCTCCGGATCGATCTCCGGCATGCGCTCCATATGGGTGTAGGGCGCGACCTCGACCACGCCGCCATCGATCGACGCATAATGGTCGGCAATCGCCGCGTGAAGCTCGGCGCCAGTCGGCACGCGGTCGAGACCGCCGAGTTGCAGCGGCACCACGGTGATCATGCCTTGCGCGAAATTGCCCACCGCCGGCTGCATGATCGGGTCGTGCGACAGCTTTGCATAGGTGCGGAGCTCCGGCACATGCTTGTGCTGCAGCGTCAGCCCGTAGGGTAGGAACTCGGGCGCGTCCTCGCCCTTGCCGACATAGTCCTCGATCATCGGGCGGCCGCCGCCGGAATAGCCGGAAATGCCGTTGACGGTGACCGGGAAGTCGGCAGGCAGCAGGCCCGCCGCAACCAGTGGCCGCAGCGTCGCGATCGGCCCCTGCGGCCAGCAGCCCGGATTGGCTATGCGTTTCGCGCTGCCGATCCTCTTCGCCTGGTCCTTGTCCATTTCGGCGAAGCCATACTCCCACCCCTCGGCCACGCGATGCGCGGTCGAGGCGTCGATCACCTTGGTCGTATCGTTCGTAATCAGCGACACGCTTTCCTTGGCCGCCGCATCCGGCAGGCAAAGGATCGCGACATCCGCCGCGTTGAGCATCTCGGCGCGGGCGGCAGTCTCCTTGCGGCGTTCCGTCGGGATGGAGATGATCTCCAGGTCGTCACGGTCGGCCAGCAGCGCCCTGATCTGCAGGCCTGTCGTGCCGTGCTCGCCGTCAATGAAGATTTTCGGTTTCATCCCTTGCCAAATTCCTCGCGATTCCAATGTCATATGCCGTAGGCGTGATTTGCCGCGGCATGATTGCCGTTGCTCAGTTCGTCGAGCCGCGCCTTTCGCTCTGCCAGCAGACCGAGATAATGCATGGCGATGATCGATCCGGCGATCGCCGTTATATCGGCATGATCGTAGGCCGGCGCAACCTCCACGATGTCGGCGCCGACGATGTCGATCTGGCCGAGTTGGCGCAGTGTCGACAGCATCTTGGCCGAGGAGGGGCCGCCTGCCACCGGCGTGCCGGTGCCCGGCGCGAAGGCCGGGTCGAGACAGTCGATGTCAAAGGTGAGATAGGTCTTCTTGCCACCGGTGCGCTCGACGATCGCATAGGCGATATCGGAGGCGCGCATCTCCTCGACCTCATGGCCGTAGAGGATCTTGATGCCGAACGTGTCGGGCGCATGCGTGCGGATGCCGACCTGGATCGAGCGATCGGGGTCGATGATCCCCTCCTTCACCGCGCGGGCGACGAAGGAGCCGTGATCGATGCGCTTGCCGTCGTCGGGCCAGGTGTCCTGGTGCGCGTCGAACTGCACGAGCGCCAGCGGCCCGTGGACGGCGGCATGCGCCTTTAGCAGCGGCCAAGTGACGAAATGGTCGCCGCCCAGCGTCAAAAGGAACGCGCCTGATTTCAGGATCTTGGCCGCCTCGCGCTCGATCGTGCCGGGAGTTTTCTGGTGATTGCCGCTGTCGAGCAGGCAATCGCCATAGTCCACCACCGAAAGGTGCTCGAAGAGGTCGCGCGAGAATGGATATTGCGGATCGTTGTCGAGGATCGCCGAGGCGCGGCGGATCGCCTGCGGCCCGAAGCGAGCGCCGGGCCGGTTGGTGACGGCGGCGTCGAAGGGAATGCCCCACACGACCGCGTCCGCGCCCTTCACGTCCTTCGTATATTTGCGCCGCATGAACGACAGCGCGCCGGCATAGGTCGGCTCGAACGACGCGCCCGTCTTGGAGCGGGCGGTGAAGGCGTGGTCGATCTCATTGTTCGCCATTAGGAATCCTCGGTTTCGTCGGGGCAGCCACAACTACAGAACCGGCACGCAACATGCCAGTCACAGCTTGCGGAAACGAAGCGGCGCTCGGCGAGTGCCACGGCAACACAGGATCTGTATCATTATGGCTGAGACTGCCTTGCTCAATCTTGCATCCGCGCCCGCCGCGACCCGTGTCGGCACGACGGCCGGAGAGCGTTTCCTGGTGCTGGATTCCTGGCGCGGTATCTGCGCGCTGCTGGTGGCGCTGTTCCATTTCCCGACCACCTCGATAGTGTCGCAGAGCGCCTTTGTCGGCGGCTCCTATCTGTTCGTCGATTTCTTCTTCGTGCTCTCCGGCTTCGTCATTGCCAGCGCCTATGGCGGGCGGCTCGCCGGGCAGGACGACCTTGCACGGTTCGCGCTCGTGCGTTTCGGCCGCATCTATCCGTTGCATTTCCTGATGCTCGCCGCCTTCGCCGGCTTCGAGGCGCTGCGGCTCGTGCTGCCGGCGCTTCACGCAACGGGCCCGGCGCCCTTCACCGCAGGCTTCGACCTGAAGAGCCTGGTCGCCAACCTTTTCCTTCTGCAGGGCATGGGCGTTGAGGATCATCTGAGCTGGAATGCGCCGAGCTGGAGCATTTCGGCCGAGTTCTTCACCTATCTGCTTTTCGCCGCCATCGTCTTCACCGCCGGCCAGCGTGCCTGGATATGGCTCGTTGCTGCAGCCGCGACGGCGCCGCTTTTCCTGCTCGCGGTCTCGACGCGTCATATGGACGTGTCCTTCGATTTCGGCTTCCTCCGCTGTCTATACGGCTTCTCGCTCGGCGCGCTGCTTGCCTGGTTTCAGCACGATTCCATTGCAGAGGCGCGACAGGCGCTGAGTGGCGGGGCAGGGCGCCTCGCCTGGACGCTGGCCGAGCTGGCGATGATCGTCGTGATCGCGCTGTTCGTTTCGGTGGCGGGAACGAATGACGCCGGCATTGCCGCGCCGATCGTCTTCGCGCTGGCACTTTATCTCTTTGCCCATGAGGGCGGGTGGGTCAGCTTGGCCTTGCGCAGCCGCCCGATGCTGCTGCTCGGCTCGCTCTCCTATTCGATCTACATGGTCCACATCTTCGTCCAGGCCCGCATGATCAATGTCGGCGGCCTGATCGAACGCAAGCTCGGGCTCGGCATAGTCGGCGACCTGATGCTGCGCGGCGATCATGCGACCGGCTTCGGCCCTGGCTCGCCCTGGATCGGCTTCGCGGCTTTGGCCGCGATGTTGATTGCCGTCATTGCCGCGTCGTGGTTCACATGGCGCTTCGTCGAAATGCCGGCGCTGGCCTGGTTCCGCCGCATTTCCAAGCGGATTTGATCCAAAAACTAGCCGGCTTCGTTCACCGGCCTGTCATGGGCATCGCCTAACCGGGTCCCGACCAGGAACGGAGCGATTCCCCGATGCGAACACTCTGGCTGAGCCTTGCCTTTTCCGTCGCCCTTGCCACCATTGCTGGACAAAGCTTAGCCGGCGAGACGCGGGCGAGCCAAATCCTCGACCGTTTCGAACATGCCAACCAGTGGCGCGATCATGTGATGATTGCCGCGCATCGCGCCGGCAGCATGCAGGCCGGCAAGACGCTTTACGCCGAGAATTCGCTGGCCGCAGTCGAGGGCTCGATCGCGATCGGCGCCGAGATCGTCGAGGTCGACGTCCGGCGCGCGAAAGACGGCGAATTCGTCATCATGCATGACAGCTGGCTCGACCGCACGACCACGTGCAAGGGCGAGGTGGTGAAATACACGCTGGCCGAGCTTAAGAGATGCCGGCTGGTCGTCGAGGGCACGGGCACCGTCACCAAAGAGACCGTGTCGACACTGCGCGAGATGCTGCTGACGACCAGGGACAGGATCCTGATCAACCTCGACAACAAGCTGGAGGTGACCGACCTGCCTGGTATGGTCGCGGAGACGCGCGATCTCGGCATGGCCGATCAGGTGATCGTCAAGGAGAATCTCTGGAACCGGCAGCGCATCGATGCCGCGAGCGCGGCACTTACCCAGGCCGGCGGCGGCTTCCAGTTCATGCCGATCCTTGCCGACGACGCCGTGCATGATGCAGTTTTCGCCAGCGAGGTCGACAAGGCCTTCGCGCCGCGCGCCATCGAATTGATCACTTGGCGCAACGGCGCCGAGACGCTGACATCGACCGGCGGGCCGCTGTTCAGCACCCGCATGCGGGCGGAAGCGGCGCGGGGCGACTGGCACCTCTGGGCCGACACCTACGCCGTCGTCAACAAGCCCGGCGGCTTCCTCGCCGGCGGCCGTGGCGACGAGCTTGCCGTCGCCGCCAGCCTGCCGCGCGAAGCCTGGGGTTTCTGGGTCGACCGCGGCGCCACCATCATCCAGACCGACGAGCCGAAGGCGGCAATCGCGTGGCTGACGGCCAATGGTTATCGAGTGCCTTACACGACGGACATCAAGCAAGCCGAGCCGGCGCACACGGCGAGCATTAATTAGAGGCGGCGCGGATACAGCCAATCTCCCCCCTTGTGGGGGAGATGCCCGGCAGGGCAGAGGGGGGCGCTGTCCCGCCGGCGTAACGGTGCTTGGGTTCCTCGCCCCCGCCAAAGGTGGGGGAGAGGTGTCCGCGAAGCGGACGGAGAGGGGGCCTTCGTAGGGCGCTCCCCTCTCCGTCTCGGCTTCGCCGAGCCACCTCTCCCACATTCGTGGGGCGAGGAACCTTGATCCTGCAGCGCCGCGTTCCTTCACGCCCCCCTCTGGCCTGCCGGCCATCTCTCCACAAGCGGGGAGATCAGCTAATCGTCCATCACGCCGCTTTCCCCACGCCCTCCAGCTCCCGCAGCACATCCCCCGACAGCTCGAGCTCCGCCGCCACCAGATTCTCGCGCAGATGCTCGACCGACGACGTGCCCGGGATAAGCAGGATGTTGGGCGAGCGCTGCAGCAGCCATGCCAGCGCAACCTGCATCGGCGTCGCACCGAGCCGTTCCGCGACGTCCGAGAGCGTCGACGACTGCAGCGGGCTGAAGCCGCCGAGCGGAAAGAACGGCACATAGGCGATACCGTCGCGCGCGAGCTCATCGATCAGCGCATCGTCGTCTCTGTGCGCGAGATTGTACTGGTTCTGCACGCAGACGATGTCGCAGATCTTTCGGCCTTCCGCGATCTGCGCGCGGGTGACGTTGCTCAAGCCGATATGGCGCACGAGGCCCTTGCGCTGAAGCTCGGCAAGCTTGGTGACCTGCGCTTCGATGGAGCCCTCCGCTGGACCGTGCACACCGAACATGATGCGCAGATTGACGACGTCCATCACCTCGAGGCCAAGGTTGCGAAGATTATCGTGCACGGCCTGTTCGAGCTCATCAGCTGTAAAAGCCGGCAGCCAGGAGGCGTCTTCCCCACGACGGGCGCCGATCTTGGTGACGATGGTGAGATTGTCGGGGTAGGGCGCCAACGCCTCGCGGATCAGCTTGTTGGTGACATAAGGCCCGTAGTAGTCGCTGGTGTCGATATGGTTCACACCTTGCGACACCGCTTCGCGCAGCACGGCGATGGCCGCGTTATGGTCTTTCGGCGGGCCGAACACGCCTTTGCCCGCAAGCTGCATGGCGCCATAGCCGAGCCGATGCACCGAGCGGTCGCCGAGTTTATAAGTACCGGATTTGTCTACACTGGACATTGTTGCTCTCCTTCGCTGTCGGCGAGGGAGATAAAGGATGGCTGCTGTCCTGAAAACCGGGTATAACCAGTACGACCTGTGCGGAAATAAGAACAATGGCGGCTGATCTCAACGATCTCCAGGCATTCATGGCCGTCGCTCGCGCCGGCGGCTTTCGCGAAGCGGCCCGCGTGACTGCAGGCAGCGCCTCAGTGCTCAGCGAAGCCGTCCGCCGTCTGGAAACCCAACTTGGTGTGCGGCTCTTCAATCGCACCACGCGCAGTGTTGCACTGACCGAGGCAGGCGCCAGCCTGCTGGCGCGTCTTGGCCCCGCGCTAGGCGAGGTGGAGGCCGCGCTCGACATCGTGAACGGCTTTCGTGACCGACCTGCCGGCACCTTGCGCCTCAACGTGCCGATAAGTGCGTCGCGGCTGGTGCTGCCGAAGATTGTTCCGGGATTTCTCGCTGCATATCCGGCCATCCGGCTGGAGGTGATCGCGGAGGAGAACTTTGTCGACCTGCTGGTGGCCGGCTGCGATGCTGGCATCCGCTATGACGAACGGCTGGAGCAGGACATGATCGCTGTGCCGATCGGGCCACGCGCGCAGCGTTTCACCACCTCGGCCGCGCCAGCCTATCTCGATCGGCACGGCCGGCCGCAACACCCGCGTGACCTGCTTGGGCACGCGTGCGTGCGCGGCCGCTTCCCGAGCGGGGTCATGACGCCCTGGGAATTCGAGCGCGACGGCGAGGTGGTGCGGGTCGATACCACGGGACCATTGCTCGTCAGCATCGGCGGCGGCGTCGATCTCGCCATCGATGCGGCGATCGCCGGGGTCGGCATTCTCTGGCTCTTCGAGGATTGGATACGCCCGCATTTCGAGAGCGGCGCGCTGGAACCTGTGCTGGAACCGTGGTGGCAGGAATTCTCCGGGCCGTTTCTCTACTATCCCGGGCGGCGGCTAGTGCCGGCCCCGCTGCGCGCCTTCATCGATTACATCAGGACCCCGGCCGGGCACTGGTAAGAAAAACAAAAAGGCCGCCCGGAGGCGGCCTTTTCGAAATGCTTGGATTTCGCGGCGCTTAGCGCTTCGAGAACTTGCCCCCAAGCGCTCCTTAGCGCTTGGAAAACTGGAAAGAGCGGCGGGCCTTCGCCTTGCCGTACTTCTTGCGCTCGACCACGCGGCTGTCGCGGGTCAGGAAGCCGCCCTTCTTCAGCACCGAGCGCAGGCCCGGCTCGTAGTAGGTCAGCGCCTTGGAGATGCCGTGACGCACCGCACCCGCCTGGCCGGAGAGGCCGCCGCCGATGACGGTGGCGACGATGTCGTACTGGCCGGCGCGGTTGGCCGCGACGATCGGCTGGTTGAGGATCATCTGCAGCACGGGACGCGCGAAATAGCTCGCGAATTCCTTGTCGTTGACGGTGATCTTGCCGGAGCCCGGCTTCACCCAGACGCGCGCGATGGCGTTCTTGCGCTTGCCGGTGGCATAGGCGCGGCCCGATTTGTCGAGCTTCTGGACATGCACGGGCGCGGCCGGCTGCGCGGCGACTGTGCCGAGTTCTGCGAGCGAGGAAAGCTCAGCCATTACGAGGCCCTCTTGTTCTTGGAGTTCAGCTTGGCCACGTCGAGCGTGACGGGCTGCTGGGCGGTGTGCGGATGCTCGGCGCCGGCATAGACGCGGAGATTCTTCATCTGGCGGCGGCCAAGCGGGCCGCGCGGGATCATGCGCTCGACGGCCTTCTCGACGACACGCTCGGGGAAACGGCCCTCGAGCAGCTGGCGCGCGGTGCGCTCCTTGATGCCGCCGGGGTGGCCGGTGTGCCAGTAATAGACCTTGTCGGTGTATTTCTTGCCGGTGAACACCACCTTGTCGGCATTGATGACGATGACATTGTCGCCGTCATCGACATGCGGGGTGAAGGTGGGCTTGTGCTTGCCGCGCAGATGGTTGGCGATGACAGTGGCCAGACGACCGACGACGAGACCTTCGGCGTCGATCAGCACCCACTTCTTCACCACATCCGCAGGCTTCTGCGAAAAGGTAGCCATGTTTTGCTCTCAGGTTTGACCTTTCCCGTCCAGGAGGGACAGAGAAGGCGTTTCTTGTTGCTTGGATTGACGGGATGACCGGAGCCGCTCCGCCAATAACAAAACGGCGGCCTTTGCGGGCCGCTGCTTCGGGTCGGCTTATAGGCGAGGGTGTTTGGCGCGTCAAGCGTCGGTTACGGTTTATGGTCGCGAAAAGCCGTTTAAATTCAACAACTAAGGTAGAAGGTATTATTTTACCTCACGCCTATTTGTCAAAATAGCTCTCTTTCGTTCACCGCCGCCCGGTCACGGCGACAAGGAGAAGCTTGACGCCGATCGCGATCATCAAGGCTCCTGCCAGCCTTTCTTGCCAAACGACGAACGTGCCTCGGCGCCCCAGCCAGCCGCCAACCGCGCCCGAGGTCAACGCGACGGCACTGAGGACAACCAGTCCCATCATCTTCATGGTCGTACCGAGAATGATGAACTGCAGTGCAGGCGAACCGACCCACGGATGAACGAATTGCGGCAGCACCGCCAGCATGAAAGCGAGCGTCGTCGGATTGGTGAGATTGCAGATCACGCCTTGCCGGAAAGCGGCTGGGATACTGCTCGTCTCGGCAAAGGTAGACGCGCCGCCACGTTTGCCCGACCGACGGGCCAACAGGAATTTGATCCCGATGGCGATCAGATAGATGGCGCCGACGATCTGAAGGAAGCTGTAAAGAGATGGGGAGGATGTGATCAGCGAGGCAAGCCCCATTGCCAGTAATGGAATCTGGACGACGCCGGCCGATACGCAGCCCGCTGCAGTCGCCAGGGCATGGCGCCAGCCTTGCCCGACGCCTTGGCTGATCACCAGCATCATGTCCGGACCGACACCAGAAAGCTGATAGGCGAGCACGGCGCCGACGAAGGCAAGGTAGGTCGTAACATCGGGCATGCCGCAGAACGAACCTATCGACTGGGAGTTCCGGCAAGACGTCAGGCCGGCTTGTCGCTTATTCGCTTCCTCGGGATCGAATAGGTGCCGGTGGCGTGCGCGACAGTGTGTCCGTCCGGGCCCGCGACAATATCGATATCGAACACCATCAGGCTCTTGCCAAGCTTCAGGATACGGCAATGGCCGTCGATCGGACCGGCTTCGGCCTTGCGCATGAAATTGATGTCGAGGTTGACCGTCACCGAAAGCGCGTCCGGGCCGGCGTGGCTGAGCACGCAGACATAGCCGCCGATGTCGGCCAGCGTGAACAGCGCCGGACCGGATACCGTGCCGCCGGGGCGCAGATGCCGCTCGTCGGCATTCAGCCGCACTGTGCAGCCGCCCGGAAAAACGTCGATCGCCTCATAGGAGGTGAAATTGTCGTTGAGCTGCGGATAGACGCTTGCCATCAGTGCATTGACTTCCGCCGCGTTGAGCATTGGCTTCAGATCGCTTTGGGCGGGCATGGCGACGTCCTATATGAATGAGCAGCTCCGGGCGGTGCGCCTGGACCAAACGGTGCGACGGAGAAAACACGTCTCGCGGCTGTTCTTCAACCGGCAGCATGGTAGTTCTGTTGCTCCATAAGCCGCGAGCGCTGATCGAGAGGTTTAAAAATGGCCGAAGTCGTCGCCATCAAGCCCGCCGTCGCCGACGGCCCCGTTCTTGTCAGCCAGGACAAGGACATCTTGCGCCTCACGCTCGCCAGCCCGCCGGCCAATGCGTTGTCGCTGGCGACGATGGCGGCGCTGCAGGCCGAATTCGATCGCGTTAAGACCGATAGATCCGTGCGCGTCATCATCCTGGCGGCGTCGGGAAAAGTGTTCTGTGCCGGCCATGACCTCAAGGAAATGACGGCGCACCGCGCCGAGCCGGATCGGGGCAAGGCCTTCTTCGAAAGGACCTTCGCGGCTTGCGCGAACCTGATGCAGACGATCGTGCGCCACCCGAAACCGGTAATCGCTGAGGTCGACGGCCTCGCCACCGCCGCCGGCCTGCAGCTGGTCGCCAGCTGCGACCTTGCCATCGCTTCGCACGAGGCGAGTTTCTGCACGCCTGGCGTCAACATCGGCCTGTTCTGCTCGACGCCGATGGTGGCGCTGTCGCGCAACGTCTCACGCAAGCAGGCGATGGAAATGCTGCTCACCGGCGAGACGATCGATGCGGCGACCGCCAAGGAGTTCGGGCTGATCAACCGCATCGTGCCGCGCGAATATCTGATTCAGGTTGTCAACAAATACGCGCAAACCATTGCATCCAAATCCTCTTTGGTGATCAAAACCGGCAAGGAGGCTTTCTATGCCCAGGCCGAAATGGGGTTGGCCGACGCTTATGCCCATACCGGCCGCGTGATGGTGGAAAACATGCTGGCGCGCGACGCCGAGGAAGGCATCGGTGCCTTCATCGGCAAGCGCAAGCCCGAATGGACCGACGAATAGTTCTTCCGCATGCCCGGCTTTTCTATCGCTGAACACGCCCGCACGCGCGCTCTACGCCTCTCTCGGCTTCAACCGCGAACTCTATCGCTACCATTACCGCAGGAAGACCATCGCAGCATGAATCACGATAGCTACGACAACAGCTACATCGCCGGCATCCTGAATTCGGTGAAGACGATCGCAATGGTCGGCGCTTCGCCCAACGATGTGCGGCCAAGCTACTTCGTGCTGAAATATCTTTTAGCCAAGGGCTTTTCGGTGCTCCCGATCAATCCCGGTCATGCCGGCAAGCAGATCCTCGGACAGACGGTCTATGCGAGCCTCGAAGATCTGCCGCATCCGGTCGACATGGTCGATATTTTTCGAGGCTCGGCGGCCGTGCCTGGCGTCGTCGACCAGGTGCTGCAGCTCGATCCGCTGCCCAAGGTCGTCTGGATGCAGCTTGGCGTGCGCAACGATGAGGCGGCTGCCCGCGCCGAAGCTGTAGGCATCAAGGTGGTGATGAACCGCTGCCCGAAGATCGAATACGGCAAGCTATCCGGCGAGATCGGCTGGACCGGCGTCAACTCCGGCGTGCTGTCGTCGAAAAAACCCCTGATGCGCCAGGGATTTCAGAGCTTTGGCGTAAGACAGAAATAAGCATGCGGTAGTTCGCGCAAAATTATTCCGGGACGAAATGGATTTTCCCGGGCGTTCGTCGCAGATCGCGCCCCGAACGGTATTTTCTTCTTTGCATTCCCCGCCGCGCTTCGCCAAGAATGCCCGGCGATTTTCGAACGTTAGGAGAGGGATTTCGATGACCCGTACGCCTGGTTTCAGCACTTTAGCCGTTCATGCAGGCGCAAAACCCGACCCGGCGACCGGCGCCCGCGCCACGCCGATCTACCAGACCACTTCCTTTGTCTTCGACGACGCCGACCATGCCGCCTCGCTGTTCGGGCTGAAGGCCTTCGGCAACATCTACACGCGTATCATGAATCCGACCCAGGCGGTTCTCGAGGAACGCGTCGCGGCGCTCGAAGGCGGCACTGCGGCACTTGCCATCGCCTCGGGCCACGCCGCGCAGGTCATCGTCTTCCACAATCTGATGCAGCCGGGCGACAACTTCATCGCCGCCAACAAGCTTTATGGCGGCTCGATCAACCAGTTCGGCCATGCCTTCAAGAACTTCGGCTGGGAAGTTCGCTGGGCAGAAGCAAACGACCCTGCGACTTTCGAGAGCCAGATCGACGACAGGACCAAGGCGATCTTCATCGAGAGCCTTGCCAACCCGGGCGGCGTCTTTGTCGATATCGAGAAGATCGGCGATATCGCCCGCAAGCACGGCCTGCCGCTGATCGTCGACAACACGTTGGCCTCGCCCTATCTGGTCCGGCCGATCGAGCACGGCGCCGACATCGTTGTGCACTCGCTGACCAAGTTCATCGGCGGCCACGGCAATTCGATCGGCGGCGTCATCGTCGATGGCGGCACCTTCGACTGGTCGAAGTCCGGCAAATACCCGATGCTGTCGGAGCCGCGCCCTGAATATGGCGGCCTCGTCCTGCACGAGACTTTCGGCAACTTCGCCTTCGCGATTGCCGCCCGCGTGCTTGGTCTGCGCGACATCGGCCCGGCGATCTCGCCCTTCAACGCCTTCCTGATCCTGACCGGCCTGGAAACGCTGCCGCTGCGCATGCAGCGTCATTGCGACAATGCCGCGAGCGTTGCCGGCTGGCTGTCGAACCATCCGAAGGTAGCCTGGGTGAACTATCCCGGCCTTCCAGGTGACAAGAACAACGCGCTGCAGAAGAAATATTCGCCGCAGGGCGCAGGCGCGGTGTTCACCTTCGGCCTCAAGGGTGGCTACGAGGCCGGCATCAAATTCGTCGAGGCGCTCGAACTGTTCTCGCACCTCGCCAATGTCGGCGACACCAAATCGCTGGTCATTCATCCGGCCTCGACCACGCACCGCCAGCTTTCCGACGAGCAGAAGGTCAAGGCCGGCGCCGGACCTGACACCGTCCGCCTTTCGGTCGGCATCGAGGACGTCAACGATATCGTTGCCGATCTCGAGCAGGCACTCGGCAAGGTCTGATATGTCGGCCTTTCTTGCGCTCAACATCGATGCGGTCGAACCTGAGGCCGGCGCGCCGGCCCGGGACCGGGTGATTTCGGGCGATCCCAAATTCCGCACCTGGAATGTCGAGGAGCGCGACGGCGGCCTCTATGCCGGCGTCTGGGAAGCGACGCCGGGCAAATGGCGCATCGTCTATGACGAATGGGAGTTTTGCCACATCCTGTCCGGCGTCTCGGTGATCGCTGAGGACGGCGGCGAGGCCCGCACCGTGCGGGCCGGCGACAGTTTCGTGCTGAGGCCAGGGTTCAAGGGCACATGGGAAGTGCTCGAGAAGACGCGCAAGGAATATGTGATCCGGCTTTGAATGCTTCCAGCAATCAAAGCAGCCGATCGACATCGCCGTCGGAAAAGCCGTATTTGCTCATGATCTCCCGGTGCCAGGCACTTCCGAGCAGATCGTCGAGACATTGATCGACGCGCCGGCGCAGCGCGTCGTTGCCCTTGGCGAGGGCGAAAGCGCCTGCCGCAGGCTGCTTTTCAAAGGCCGGGATGTCGATGACAGCAAGCGGTACGCCAATCCGTCCGTTGACATAGCCGCGATGCGCCATGGCGACGCTGGCATACGCATCGGCATGGCCTGCCGCAACGGCTTCGGCTGCTTCGGCCTGCGTGGCGAATATCCTGATCCGCTGGGGCGGAACGCCGTTCTGCAGCGCGGTCTGGTGCTGGATCTGGCCCGATATAACTGCGAGCACGGCGGAAGGATGTTGGGCGACGGAGCGATAGCCGTTCAGCTCCAGCGGATTGCCTTTGGCGACCATCAACCCGTCCGGCAGTGACCAGATCGGCCGCGTGAAGTCCACGAGCTTGCTGCGCTCCTCGGAGATGAACAGGCCGGTCGTCATGTCCCAGCGGCCGTCCACCAAACCGGGGAGCAGTTCGGCGAATTCCGCCTCGATCGGCGAGAAGTTCTCCAGGTCAACCATCTGGCAAACTTTCTCGGCGAGCACCGCGTCGCAACCGCCGAGCTTGCCCGCGGCATCGGTGAAGCAGAAGGGTGGCTCTTGCAGGAAGGCGAATCTCATTTCTGAATTCCGAATGACAATTTCAGCTGTTCGAGTCGCATCGTCCGCCGGTCAAAAGGTGACGGCGACCCGTTCCAGCCCGTGAAAATGGTAAGTGTCGCGGAAGCGCGGTGTCTCCGCCAGGCGCAACTCCGGAAGCCGATCGAACAGCGTCTTCAGCGATACTTGCAACTCCAGCCTGGCCAGCGGCGCGCCGATGCAGAAATGGATGCCGGCGCCGAAGGAAACATTCTTCTGGTCCGTGCGGGCCGGATTGAAGGTGTCGGGCTCAGCAAAGGCAAGCGGATCGTGGTTCGCCATGCCGAGCAGCAGCGCCACCATCTCCCCGGGCTTGACCAGGATGCCTGGCGAAACCTCCATCTCCTCATAGGCATAGCGCAGAAACATATGCAGCGGCGGGTCGTAGCGCAGGCATTCCTCGACCGTCGCGACATTCGCCTCCGGTGTCGCAAAGAAGCGGCGCGGATCGCCGCCTTGCGCGAGGATCGAGCGCACCGCATTGCCGGTCTGGTGCACGGTCGCTTCATGGCCGGCATTGAGAAGCAGGATCGCTGAGGAAACCAGCTCGTCTTCCGAAAGCTTCTGGCCGTTGTCCTGGGCTTCGATGAGCAGCGACAGCAGGTCGTCGCCGGGTTTCTTCCGCCGCTCCGCAATATAGCCCCGCAGGAAGTCGGAAAAATCGCGCGCGGCGTGGTTCGCCGTCTCCTCGGTCTCGCGCGTGCGGCCATGCATGTACATGGCGACCATCCGATGCGACCAGTCGAGCAGTTGCGGCCCCATCTCCACCGGTACGCCGAGCATTTCCGCAATGATGGTGATCGGCAAAGGCGAGGCGTAGGCGGGCAGAAGGTCGATGCCGCTTGGCTCGAAGCGGTCGACCAGCTCGTTGGCCAAAACCTCGATGCGTGGCCTGAGCCGCTCGACCTGACGTGAGACGAAGGCGCGATTGACCAGCGTTCTGAGCCGCGTATGCACCGGCGGCTCGAGCTCCAGCAGGGAATTGGCCTCGATCGCGTCGAAGGCGACGAGGTGCGAGCGGTCGTCGCCGACGCCGCGGCTGTCAGGAATGCCGGCGGGATTCTGCCGGCCGAAACGGCGGTCGCGCAGCAGACGGTTGACGTCATCGAAGCCGCCAAAGCACCAGAACCCGTAGTCTTCCCAGAAAAACGCGTTGGCAGTGCCGTGCAGGAAGGCGTAGGCCTCATAAGGGTTCTGCACGAAGGCTGGTTCGTGCGGATCGAGATTCAGGCGGCGGCTGGCGAGATCAAACGCGAGATAGGAAGGCATTAAATCGGTCATGCCCGACCATTAGCGCGCCTTGTCAGCCCGATGCCAGACCGTATTTTTGGCGCCCGTGAAATCGAACCGTTGAGCCAGATTGCCGGTTTGAAGCGCTGGCCATGCACCGAAATGATGTCGTTGGATATTCGGCTAGCCGCCAGCGTCAGTGGCCCGTCTTCAAGATGCTCGCCACTTTGGCTGCAATCGCCGCGTCGAGCGCCGGCCAGTTCGCGAGCAGCTCGCGCGGAAAGCGATAGGTGAGGCTGAGATCGTCGCCGACCTGGATGTCGCGCTCGCAGGGCGCCAGCGATTCCTCGGCACTCGGGCCGCTCAGGCAGCGGGCGACGAACGGATCCTTGCCGGGGCGTTCGGCAACAGCCAACACTTCATTCAGATAGCCTGATTTTTCGCTGAAGGCGTAAACCGTCGTGGCGCCCGGGCCGGGCGTCCCCGGCCTTTCGATCAGAGCGCTGTAGATGGGCGCGAAACGGCCGCTCATGTCGCGCGACATCATGCGCGGCTCGAACGACAGGAAGATGATCTTCCTGGTCGTCGCATGGTTGAAGTCGTCGCGCGCGGCCGTGCTGTAGCCGTCCATTTCGGGATAGCGCAGATAGAGGTCGAGCCGCGAGGCGATGCCGTCGCGCCTGGCCTGGTCGAAGCGGATGAAGTTTGCCGGCACGCTGATGAGATTGTTGCCCATGACGATCCGGCGCACCGTCGTGTCATCCGTATAGCCGGCCATGGCGATCGATCGTCCAAGCCATTTGCCGCCGACGCTGATGGCAATCGAAAGCAGCGCCAGCGCCGCGGAGATATAAAAGACCCGCTTCATCAAGGTCGAGTTGACGACCTCGAAGTCAGCGCCCTCGGCAACATTTGCCTCTCTCATTTGCTCTTCCCCGATCCGCCCACCTGTCCTTCGGCGGCACAGCTTGCGCGGCATGGCTCTTGCAGCGCGTTGGCACGACTGTGTGTCTTCATGGTAAACGGTTGGTAAACATGGATCCCGTTGTGCTTGTTCTTTACGCTTTCGCGGTTGGTCTCACGGCTTGCGGGCTGGCCGGATCAGCCATGGAATTGCTGGCCGGCCGACGCCTGGCCTTTGCCGAGCCTTATGTTTCGCCGGTCCATATCCTGCGTTCGCTTGCGGCAACGGCCTGCGCCGGGCCGTTCATGCTCACCAACGAGGCCTTGGCCGCCCGCCGCGAGGGTCGCATCGGCACGATGGCGCTGTTGTCCTGCGGCTGCACGGCCATTGCCTGGGCGCTGGCGCTCGGCATCGTGCTCATCGCCATTGCATCCTGGGCGACGGAAAACTTAGGGTCTTTCGAATTCGCTGGTTGAGACGATTCGGAGACGAACAATGCCGGTCTATGCGATCGATGGGAAAGCGCCTGAGTTCGAGGACGCCGATACGAACTGGATCGCGCCGGACGCCACGCTGATCGGCAATATCCGGATCGGCCGCAATGTCGGCTTCTGGTTCGGCGTCGCCATCCGCGGCGACGGCGAGCCCATTACGATCGGCGCCGATACCAATGTGCAGGAGCATACAATCATGCACACCGATCCGGGCTTTCCGCTGACCATCGGCGAAGGCTGCACGATCGGCCACCGCGCTCTGCTGCATGGCTGCACGATCGGTGACAACAGCCTGATCGGCATGGGCGCCATCGTGCTGAACGGCGCCAGGATCGGCAACAACTCGCTGGTCGGCGCCGGCGCGCTGGTGACGGAAAACAAGGTGTTTCCGGACAATTCGCTGATCGTCGGCTCGCCCGCCAAGGTGATAAGGACGCTGGACGAAGCGGCGATCGAGCGGCTGCGCGTCTCGGCGGCCCACTACGTGGCCAATGCCAAACGCTTCAAGACCAAGCTCAAGACAGTGTGACGGCGGCGGGCGGCAACTCCGCCTGCCTTCATCCGCGGCGGCTGTTCATCGCTTCACGCAACAGAAGGGCGCCAGCTTCGAAGCCGGCCTGCTCGGCGCCTTCCAGGGCCGTCTCATAGTCGTCGATGCGGGTCCTCAGCGAAGCGTCCGCGCCTGACAGGAGCAGCAGACGGATCGCCTCGGCGTCGCGCCGGGACACCGCGTAGTGCAGGGCGGTCCAGTCGTTCACGCCGCGCATATCCGGGTCGGCGCCATGCGCGAGCAGGATATGGATGACGTCCAACCGGTCCGGCCGTTCCGTCGACAGCGCGGCAATGATCGATGGAAACCCGGTCGGGTCTTCATAATTCGGGTTTGTGCCGGCATCGAGAAGCGCGGTGATGAACGCGGCCGGGCTCCAGTAGATCGCGTATTCCAGCGGGTGGCCAAGTCCGAGCTCGGACGGCATCCGCTCGTCGAACCAGCGCGGTGAACCGCCGAGCGCCTTGCCAAGGCCTTCGACGTCGCCGGCCTTAAAGGCGTCGTCTATGGCCTTGAAAAGCCGATGGCGCTCGCAGCGATCCTCAGGGACTTGCAGCATCTATCCTGTCACCCAATCGGTCGGGTAGGTTGTTGAGCCTTTGCTAAGAGGTGATGCAGGGACCGCGGGTGCCATTTGCCGGCCTTTACGCGTTTTTGCACCCGCCTTTGGTACTCTTCCGGGGATAGCGTCACTTTCGCTCGATGCCGAGTTTCATTGCAAAACTGGCACGCCGCAACAATGTTATCGATAGTTCCTCCACCGCCATTCGTTCTCGGCGTTAGATGCTCCGCAGTGCAACGGAAACGGTCCAGCAAGCCGGTCGGGATCTGATAGGTCGCCGCAAATTCCGCCGCGTTTCGGGACCACATTAGGAACTTGCAATAGAAACATCGCCATTGTTGTCTGTGGGCGAGCGCGGTTCTGAGTGATTTGATCGATCTATGCATTTTGCACACCCTTTGCTTCATCAACGTGAAGCGGATGTGCAGCAAGGCTTGAGCCGTTGCCCCTCTTTCGGAAGGATATTCCTCGCACGAGACAGCACTCACATGAGTGCCACTCCGCAGTATCAACGGTAGATGGAGATCCTTCGATCAACATCTGTACCCATTGTCGGAGACGGCTTAAGCTCATCTCCGCAATTGTTCTAATACTTTAAATTTATTCGGCTTGCAAGAATGGCGGAGCCGGCCCCGGGGACAGGGGCCGGCTCCTAAAACCCGGTCGTTGGGGACGGGGAGGGTGGGGACTCGACCGGGCTTTCTTCCTGGGCGCGCCGCCGCGTCACGGCGACGTACCCGATCGCTTTGGCGCTTTAGCGGACGCTGGCGACCGCGTCGTCGCGGCCGTCGTTGATCGTCACCCAAACGCCCGAATTCTCCGTCGATTGACGCTTGAGGTAAGTGTAGACCGTGTCGTTCCAGGCGAGCACTTTCGGCTCGAGATTGTCGAGGATGAATTCGCCGAGGCTGGTGCGCACCGTCAGCACCGCATGGCCGTCGCCATTCGGCTGGCGCACCACCGTCATCAGCAGATTGCCGGCTGGCACGCCCACCGCCATCAGCTCACGGCGCTTCTCCAGCGCGTAATCCTCGCAGTCGCCATAACCTTTGTCGGGATAGGCCCAGTATTCCTCGACACCGTAGATCTCCATGTCGGTGCGCGGCTTGACGCGGGTGTTGACCGAATTGTTGACGTTGACCATCGTCGCCCACAGCTTGCGCGTCAGCTCGACCGGCGAACCCTTCGGCGTCCGTTCATTGCATTCGACCGGAATGCGCTGGCAGAAATCGTAGTGACCGACCGGCTGGGTGGTGCGGCCACCCGTATGCATGAAAGCCGGTCCTGCGCTTGCCGTACCCCAGGCGGAAAGCTGCATCGCCATTGCCAAGAGCAACAGCTTGCCCCTCGTCATTTTCATTGTTGTAGTCTCCCCGTTTGCGGAGACTGTGCCACGTTGGGATTTATTTGACGCAAAAACCCGAAGTAGACATTGAGTAAAACGCCAGTAGAATAAACATAAAATTTGAGCTACCGCGATTTCGGATTATTCAGATTTCGCCGGCTCGCGTGAGATCTGGATAGCGCTGGCGATCCGCGTCCGACCCGCCAAAATCAGGCAACAAAAAACCGGCCGCTACCGGCCGGCTCGCTTCGCGCTTGCGGTGCGGGTTTGCGTCAGGACCGCGGCGCGTTGAATTCCTGATCCAGAGTTTCCGGCCGCTGGATGACGGCGAATTCGATGGCGACGCCGTCCTCGAAATGGCGCACGATCTGGCCGCGCATCGTGCCTAACGTGACCTGGACGCCGATTGCCGGCTTGACATCGATCTCGATGGCGGCACCGGAGAGCGACAGGTCGATGATGCGGCACTGATACTGGCGCCCATCGGTGAGCTGCAGGACGCTCATCGGATTGCGCGGCGCCACGCGCTCGTGGCGGCGATCCTCGGGCAGGTCGAGCTCATGCTTGTTGGCAAGCCAGGTGAGCTGCGCGGCAAGCTTGTCTTTCTTGCGCTCCGAGGCGATGACGGTCATGGCGAACCCGTCCTGCGACGTACGCGTCACGATGCCTTCGACACGACCGATATGGTCGATATAGGCGATAACCTTCTCGCCCGGCATGCCGATCCGGTCCGTGCGCAACGCAACGTTGCCGGGCGACATATCGATCACCTGGCAAGGATGCTCGGTGCGGTCTTCCAGCATGAAACGTCCGTAGATCTTGACGCGGACACGCTGGAAGTTGCGCCGCTCAGCTCGTGACGGCGCATATTCTACCGCCGCTGACCTCATGACTGCCTACACCCGGTTGGCATTCCGCGCGACGATGCGAGGAATTTCGCCCGAAAAGCTACAGCAAAGCAGGTTAACAAACGGGAAAAGTCGGCCGCAAAAGCCTGGGCCTGGGGCACGCGCAGCGCTGAAAAATCTAGCGAGAGCGGCGGGAAACCTCACACGGCGGGGCTCACTCGTGACGCCCGCCGTCGAGGACGACGAGATGGCGGATGCGGCGCACGCGGCCGAGCGCCGAAATGGTCTCCGGAGCATCGAATTCGGTCGGAACGAGCGAGGGGACCTCGATCGCCGGACGGTTCTTCAGGAACATCGGCTCCTTCTCGGGGTCTATCACCCGAATCGAATCGATGAGCGCGTCTGCGAGCGGGTCGGCGCCAAGCCAGAACGGCTTGTCGGCGGTGCTGATGATGCCCAGGCAGCGCGGGTTCTCGGCGCCGCCGTCCAACGGCAGCGCAAGGAGCTCGAATTTGTTGGAGCGGCCGTTCCGGCTGAATCCCTCATAGGTCATGAGCAGAACCGACTTCTGATCGAAAACGCCCTGCATGAGCCGCGACACCAGCCGTTGATCCTTCTCGCGCCAGAGCGAAGGGAAGGAGAAGCCCTTGAGCTCCCGGCCATAATAGGCGCAGAGCCTCGTGCCGGCCAGCCGGAACACCGCCTCGCCGCGCGTATCGCGCTCGAGGATGAAGGTGTCGGCCAGAAGCGACTTGATGTCTGCCGGCTCCACCTCCGATCGCTTCGGGGCAAGGCGGCCATCACGCAGCTGGTTCCAATATTGGAACAGCGCGATCGATCCTTTTTCGTTCATGTCCATCCTGCTCCGCACAACCTGTCTTTATGATGTCCCATCGGCGAACAGACAGGGCGCCCTCCGATGACCTTCATGCGGTGCGGAGCAGGATGCGTGCCAGTATCGTTAACGTTTGTTCACGCCTCGGGGTCGTTAAGGTTAACAAACGGTTTACATTGTGTGCCGCCGAGGCCTGTGGCACATCAAAACCACTCCAAAACGGTCGTTTCAGCAGCGATCGGCAGCACTTCAGTCACGAGTTTATGGGGAGCAGGGGGCTCGACCGGCCGTTCAGGGGGACACCTGAACGGCCTTCTTTTTGATTCGGCCTTTGCTCTTCTGATTCGCCTTTTTCTGCGCGGGCGCTGTGGCGATTAGCCGTTTGTGATTCCAAAGCGCGTGATCTACATGCTCGTCGAAAACGCCGAGTCCCGGACCTGCAAGGGTGCATGAGCGAGCCCGTAAGCCCCACTGAAAACGAACCACAGCCGGACGAGGCTTCCGAGCCGCGGCGGCGCGAACCTGTGTTCAACCTGCCGCCGGTGGTGCTTGCCGTGATCGGCATTTGCGCGGTCGTCTATCTGCTGCAGCAATATGTGCTGAACGAAACGCAGCAAATGACGCTGCTCTATGACGGCGCCTTCATTCCGGTGCTGTACACCGGCCAATACGGCTTCGACTGGTTCTTGTTCACGCGCCCGTTCACCTATGCGTTCATGCATGGGGGCGTCGCCCATATCGCCATCAACATGATCTGGCTTGCAGCCTTCGGCTCGCCGCTCGCCAATCGTCTTGGCGCGCTACGTTTCGCAATGTTCTACGCTGTGACCGGACTGGCCTCGGTCGCTCTGTTCTGGGCACTGCATCCCTATGGCGAGATGCCGCTCGTCGGCGCATCGGGCGCGATCTCCGGGATGATGGGCGCGGCCGCGCGCTACGGCTTCCGCGTCGACCGTTCGTCGGGCCGGGGTGCCTTCGCCGGCGAGCCGCTGCCGGTCGCATCGGTGTTGCGTTCGCGCGGCGTCATGACCTTTCTTGGCGTTTGGATGGTGATCAATCTGGCCACGGGCCTGCTCGGCTTCGCGCCGGGCATCGACGGCCAGATCGCCTGGGAAGCCCATATTGGCGGCTTCGTCGCCGGCTTTTTCGGACTGCGTTTCTTCGACCGTCCGCTGGCTGCCGCTTAGGGCATGATCCCGAGAAGTGGGAACCGGTTTCGGAGAAGATCATACTCCAACAAGAGATAGATCAGGATGGTGATTCAACGAGACGCCATCCTGATCTACTCCTTAGGCGCACTTGAAATGCAACCAATCACGGCGCACGATGTTGCCCAAGCACCCAGTGTCTTCCTAAGGGGCGCCGGGAGCGTCAAAGGCAGTGGAGGACGCCATGACGGTTAAGGCAATTCTTGAAAGCAAGGGCCATGACGTGTTCACGCTCGGGCCCAATGAAAAGCTCAGCGAGGCCATTCGCATGCTGGCCGAGCACAGGATCGGCGCGCTCGTCATCACGAATGGCGATCGCAAGATCGTCGGCATTCTCTCGGAACGCGATATCGTCAGGGTGGTGGCCAAGGAGGGCGCCGCCGCGCTCGACATCGCCGTGCGCTCGGCGATGACGCCGAAGGTCAAGATCTGCAACGAAAACCACACCGTCAACGAGGTGATGGAGATCATGACGCGCGGCCGCTTCCGCCATCTGCCGGTGGAGAAAAACGGGCTGCTCGACGGCATCGTCTCCATCGGCGACGTGGTCAAGCGCCGCATCGAGGATGTCGAGCGCGAAGCCGAAGAGATCAGGGCCTACATCGCCACGGCCTGAAGCAAACGGAAAGGTGCCGCCGGCGTTTCGGCCGGCGGCATTGGACATTAGCGATTGTCGAGTTCGGCGCGCACGAGCGCGAGCCCACGTCGGGTGATGCGGTAAGGGCCGCCGTTCGTCGAAGAAACTGCCTTCTTGCGCCTCAATTTCCGAAAGAGTTCCAGGTCGAAGCCCGGATAGCGCCAGCCATCGCGGGTCAGGCACAGGACCGAGGCGATCTTCCTGCTTTCGTTCTTTTCGATTTCAATGCGCCGCCCTGCGCGAGCAGGTGCAGGATGCGCTGCTCGTTACGCGAAATGTCCATTGGAGAAGTCCCGGGAAAAACAACAAAAGCCGCCGCTGCGAGACATCGCGGCACGGGGTTTCAGGTTTTCTGCCCTGCCTCGCTTAGGAGGTCAGGGCTTCACCGGGACTGAGCGTAAGTGGACATCCACTCTCCATTGGAATGGGGTATCCTATAAGCGAACGTGGCGGAAAAGGCCAGCGTGCGGGCTTTGCGCTTGTCTCGCAGGGCGGTTTGGACTAGCGAAGTTGCGCACCCAAAATGTGCATTAATGCATCTCAATGAGTACATTAATTGCAACTCCGAGAATTCAAAGTCTGCAGGCCATCCATGAGCATCATCGACACCCGCACCCCCGACGCAAAACGCCTGATCCCTGGCGCCACCGGCGACTGGGAGATCATCATCGGGCTCGAAGTGCATGCGCAAGTGATCTCGGAGGCAAAACTCTTTTCCGGCGCCTCGACGTCGTTCGGCGGGGCGCCCAATGCCAATGTCAGCCTTGTCGACGCGGCGATGCCGGGCATGCTGCCGGTCATCAACGAGGAATGCGTCAAGCAGGCGATCCGCACAGGGCTCGGCCTGAAGGCCGCGATCAATCATAAATCGGTCTTCGACCGGAAGAACTATTTCTATCCGGACCTGCCGCAGGGCTACCAGATTTCGCAGTTCAAGCAGCCGATCGTCGGCGAGGGCAAGGTGATCGTCTCCGTCGGGCCCGACCGCCAGGGCGAGTTCGAGGATATCGAGGTGGGCATCGAGCGCCTGCATCTGGAACAGGATGCAGGCAAGTCGATGCATGACCAGCATGCGACCATGTCCTATGTCGACCTCAACCGTTCCGGCGTGGCGCTGATGGAGATCGTCTCCAAGCCCGACATCCGCTCGGCCGACGAGGCCAAGGCATATGTGACGAAGCTGCGCACCATCATGCGCTATCTCGGCACATGCGACGGCAACATGGATGAAGGCTCGCTGCGCGCCGACGTCAACGTCTCGGTGCGCCGCCCGGGCGGCGCATTCGGCACACGCTGCGAAATCAAGAACGTCAACTCGATCCGCTTCATCGGCCAGGCGATCGAATCCGAGGCGCGCCGGCAGATCGCCATTCTGGAGGATGGCGGTAAGATCGACCAGGAGACCCGCCTGTTCGACCCGGTCAAGGGCGAGACGCGCTCGTTGCGCTCCAAGGAGGAGGCGCATGACTATCGCTATTTCCCGGATCCCGATCTTCTGCCGCTGGAATTCGACCAGGCCTATGTCGATGCGTTGGCGCAGCACCTGCCGGAACTGCCCGACGACAAGAAGGCGCGGCTGATTTCGTCGCTTGGCCTGTCGATCTATGACGCCTCGGTGCTGGTGTCGGAAAAGCCGATTGCCGACTATTTCGAGAAGGTGGCATCCGGCCGCGACGGCAAGCTCGCCGCCAACTGGGTCATCAACGACCTGCTCGGCGCTCTCAACAAAGCCGGCAAAGACATTGAAAATGCTCCGCTTTCGCCAGAGCAGCTAGGCGCCGTCATCGACCTGATCAAGGAAGGCACCATCTCCGGGAAGATCGCCAAGGACCTGTTCGAGATCGTCTGGAACGAAGGCGGCGATCCGCGCCAGCTCGTCGAGAGCCGCGGCATGAAGCAGGTCACCGACACCGGCGCCATCGAGAAGGCCGTCGACGAGGTGATCGCCGCCAACCCCGACAAGGCCGAGCAGGCGCGCGCCAAGCCGACCATGGCCGGCTGGTTCGTCGGCCAGGTGATGAAGGCGACCGGCGGCAAGGCCAACCCGCAGGCGGTCAACGACCTCGTCAAGGCCAAGCTCGGCATCGAGGGCTAGCGATGTTCGTGCGGACGGCCAGCGAACGCGATCTCGCAGCCATCCGTGCGTTGCTGGTCGAGACTTGGCATGCCACTTACGACGCCGTCTATGGCACCAAGCGGGTAACTGAAATCACCGATGACTGGCATTCGATCGCCTCGCTCAAGGCGCGGCTGGCGCGGCCGAATTCCGAGTTCCTGGTCGCTGACGACGGCAAGCGGCTCGGCGGCATGGCGTTCGCTGCCGCCACCACCGACCCGAAGATCGTCCTTTTGAACCAGCTTTACGTCCATCCGGCCTGCCAACGGCAGGGGATTGGCCAGTCGCTGCTCGATGACGTTGAAGCCAGCTTTCCGGAGATGCATACGCTGCGCCTCGAGGTCGAAGAAGCAAATGCCGCGGCGATCGCCTTCTACGAGGCGAACGGGTTTCGCGCGACAGGCAGAACCGCCGATTGCGGCGGCAATTCGGGACTGCCCGCCCTCATCATGGAGAAGCGGCTCCGCTAGGTCGGCGGCGAGCCCCCATTCATCGCGCGGTTTTGATTTGATAGCGCCGACCCGCGTGGTCAAGGCTGCGCATCGCCGGTGTCCCGCTCCCACTAGCCAGAGGCGTCGCCGGCAAATGAGGGATTGCCATGCCGAGCTTGCCTGAACTGATGCCGACAGAGGTGTCGGACGAGACTTTTGGCGGCGTGACCTATCACGTCGCCGGCGAACTTGTGCCGGTGCTGTCGGTCGATGTGACCAACATGCCGGTCTATTTCGAGCACCATATCCTGCTCTGGAAGAACACCGCCATCACCATCGGCCTGAAATCGCTGAAGGGCGCGCTGAAGCGCATGATCGCCGGCATGCAGATATTCGTCACCGAGGCGTCGGGGCCGGGCATCATCGCCTTCAGCCGCGACGGACCGGGCCATATCGTGCCGATCCATCTTCGGCGCGGCGAGGAAATCCAGGTGCGCGAGCACCAGTTCCTCGCCGCGACCGCCAGCGTCGACTACACGTTCGAGCGCGTGCGCGGGCTGGGAACGATGCTGTTTGGCCAGAGCGGCTTCTTCATCGACCGCTTCCGCGGCGAGACAGGCGACGGCATCGTCTGGCTGCACGGTTACGGCAATGTCTTCGAGAAAGTGCTGGCGCCCGGCGAGACCATCGACATCGAGCCGGGCGGCTGGCTGTTCAAGGACGCATCGATAAAGATGGATACGAGGGTCGACCGGCTTTCCAGCGGCTTCTTCGGCGCCGCCAAGAATTTCGTCGTCAATCGCTTCACCGGGCCAGGCCGCGTCGGCATCCAGTCGATGTATCTGCATATGCCGTCGGAAGAGTAGGCGGCGAGCCTGGTCGAACGAAGGTCCGATCAGGCGGAGGGAATTTCCACATTATCGATCAGGCGTGTCGTGCCGAGCCAGGCGGCCGCCAGCAGACGGCCGTCGCGGTCTTTCCGCCAGGGGCTGAGCGTCGCGGCTTCGCGCGCGGCGACATAGTCGACCTTCTGGAAGCCCGCGGAGACGAGGGCCTTCACTGCGGCATCGGTGGCGCCGGTTTCATCCGCGCCGCCCGCAAGCGCCGCCGCGGTGCGGCGCAGGATCACGTTGAGCTCGCGTGCTATGCCGAGCTCGGCCTCGCCGAGATAGGCATTGCGCGACGACATTGCGAGGCCATGGACGTCGCGCACCGTCGGCGCGCCGACGATCTCGACCGGCAGGTCGAGGTCGCGGCAGAGCTGCCTGACGACGCAAAGCTGCTGGTAGTCCTTCTCGCCGAACACGGCGCAATCGGGCGCGGCCTGCAGGAAGAGTTTTGCTACCACGGTCGCGACGCCGTCGAAGAAACTCGGCCTGAAGTCGGTTTCCAGGCCGCGAGAGGGGCCGCCCACCGAGATCTTCGTGGCGAAGCCGGCGGGGTACATTTCGTTTACGCCCGGCGTGAAGGCGAGATGCGCACCCGCATCCCGCAGCCGGTCGAGATCGTGCGCCAGCTGGCGTGGGTATTTGTCGAGATCCTCCGTCGGCGCGAACTGGGCCGGGTTGACAAAGATCGAGACGACGCAGCGATCGGCCCGTTCGAGCGCGATCCTGACCAGTGAGATATGGCCATCATGCAGCGCACCCATGGTCGGCACCATGGCGACCTTCAGGCCGGCCTGTCGCCAGTTCCTGACCTGTGTCCGAAGCGCGGCGACGCTGTCGACGACGATTGGCGCGTTCATGTGTCGTCCTTGCCGGATGCTGTCGTGAAGACGTGGTCGGGGCCAGGAAAGGCACGGCTGCGCACCTCGGCGGCATAGCGGGCCGCCGCATTCGCGATCATGCTGCGCAAGTCGGCGTATTCCTTGACGAATTTCGGCACGCGGTCGACGGTCATGCCGACCATGTCGTCGATCACCAGGATCTGGCCGTCGCAGTCGGCACTGGCGCCGATGCCGATGGTCGGTATGGAAATGTGACGGGTAAGCTTCGCAGCCACGGCCTCCATCGTGCCCTCGATGACCACCGAGAAGGCGCCGGCTTTTTCCACCGCCTCTGCATCGCGCAAGAGCGCTGCGATATTGTCGTCTGTCCGGCCCTTGATCTTGTAGCCGCCGTCCTTCTCCACCGATTGCGGCTGCAGGCCGATATGACCCATGACTGGTATTCCTTCGGCGACGATCGCCGCGATCTGGGCTGCCATGTCGACGCCGCCCTCGAGCTTCACGGCCTGGCAGCCTGTTTCCCCGACGATGCGCCGCGCCGAAGCGACGGCCTGGGCGGCCGACGTCTCGTAGCTGCCCGCAGGCATGTCGACCACCACGCAGGCCTTGGCCGAGCCGCGCATCACAGCCTGGCCGTGCGCGCTCATCATCTCCAGCGAGGCGCCGAGCGTGGTGGCGTGGCCGTGCAGGACCATGGCGACGCTGTCGCCGACCAGCAGCAGGTCGACATGCGGATCGAGCAGGCGGGCGACAGGATAGGTGTAGGCGGTAAGGCAAACGATCGGCACGCCGCCCTTGCGGCGGCGAATGTCTTCGGCGCTGATCCGGCTGTCTGCGGACGGATCCCGGCTCAATCGTCACCTCCTCAAGGCGTGCCCCGAACGGGCGGGCCGAGCTTTAGAAAGACAGGCGGCGCTTGGCAAGCCGCACTGCCGCCGGCAGGACAACTGCATCGATTAATGCATGTCGGCCGGAAGTGTGGAGCGGTTCTGGGACGACGACATGCATCAAGATATGAACGCATGGGGCATTTCCTTTCGGCACATGGCAAAACCCTTGCCTTCGCGATGACGTGACGCCATAAGCAGGGGAAAGGCGCAGCCGCTGCCGCCGCGAGGATTTGGATGAAGACTTTCCTGCTGCAGTTTTTCACCTGGTGGAACAGCCAGACGCTCGGCACCCGCTTCCACACCTGGCGCTTCGGCAAGCGGGTCGGCGAGGACGAAGCCGGCAACGTCTATTACGAGGGCGGCATCGATTCGGAAGGCCGCACGCGCCGGTGGGTCATCTATCGCGACTATTCGGAAGCCTCGAAGATCCCGCCGGGCTGGCATGGCTGGATCCACCACCGCGTCGACACCGCTCCCTCCAGCGAGAACTACAAGGCGCGCGAGTGGCAGAAGGAGCATCGGCCGAACCTGACCGGAACGCCCGGCGCCTATCGTCCGCAGGGTTCCATCCTGACCAACCAGCATCGCCCGCAGGTGACCGGCGACTACGACGCCTGGACGCCGGGGTCGTAATCCCTCGGATTGTAATCCAAGGCGCCGCTCCGGTCCGTTATCGCCACAATTGGCATTTAGCTGCTTGCTGACTGCGCAGCCATGACTAGCCTTGGGCGTTGAGAATCACCCGGGCGCAACCACCGGTATTTTGCATGAGCTCTTTCGGCAACATCTCAAAGGCGCTGATCGCGGCGACGTCCGTTCTGCTTGCCTCGACTGCGGTGTTCGCCGCCGCGCAGGCGCCGGCCGCTGCACCTGCGGCCTCCGACCGCATCACCAATCCGGTGGCCGCGTTCGCCGGCATCGACAAGATCACCGGCCGCATCATCACCTTCGACGTCTATATCGACGAGACCGTTCAGTTCGGCGCTTTGCAGGTGACGCCTCGCGTCTGCTATTCGCGGCCGGACACGGAGCAGCCGAAGACCGATTCCTTCGTCGAGGTCGACGAGATCACGCTCGACCGCAAGATCCGCCGCATCTTCACCGGCTGGATGTTTGCCGAAAGCCCCGGCCTCAACGCCGTCGAGCACGCCGTCTATGACGTCTGGCTCAAGGGCTGCAAGCAGAAGTCGGACGTGCCGCCGCCGACCGCGGCCAAGGCCGACGCAGGCAAGCCGAAGACCGAAGCCGCCAAGCCGAGGGCCCCGGCGCAGCCGGCGGACGCCGCGTCCGAACCGGCTGACGCGGCGCCGGCACCTGACGACACGACCGACACCAACTGATCTCGGAACCTGCCCGCCTTTGAGCCGTTCCAGATCGGCGACAGGCGAGGAGGATTCTGCGATGACCACCAGATCGATCACGGCCAACAAGCAGGAGCTTCTCGATATCGAGAAGGGCTTTTGGACAGGCGATTCCGCTTACTATGAAGCCAATGCCGATGTGGATTGCCTGGTGGCGTTCCCGCAGATGGCGCAGGCGATGACCAATGCCGATCTCGCAAAGACCGCCGCCAAGCCCAACAGATGGCGCGACCTCGATATCAAGTTGAAGGGCATGGTCGAGCCCGGCAGCGACATCGTCATGCTGACTTACGAGGCGCGCGCGACGCGCGAGAACGGCGAATCCTATGCTGCCCTCGTCAGCACCGGCTATGTCCATCGCGCTGACGGCTGGAAGATGATGTTCCATTCGCAAACGCCGATCGAGGCGGCAGCGCGGGCTCAAGGATAGAAGACGGCCTCGCCCTTCAGCGCCTCTGCGAGCAGCTTCTCATACTGGCCGCGCGGCACGTCGACAGCGCCGAAGCGCTTCAAATGCTCGGTCGTGAACTGCGTGTCGAGCAGCGCGAAGCCGCGCGCCTTCAGCCGCTCGACGAGATGGTAGAGACAGGTCTTCGACGCGTCGGTCTCCCTGGCGAACATGCTTTCGCCGAAGAACACGCGTCCGAGCGAGACGCCATAGAGGCCGCCGACCAGCCGTTCCTCGCGCCATGCTTCGACCGAATGGCAGTGGCCCAGGCGATAGAGCTCGACATAGGCTTCGCGGATCGGCGCGTTGATCCAGGTCGAGCGGCGCTCCTCGCGCTTTTCGGCGCAGCCGTCGATCGTCGCCTCGAAATCGAAGTCGTAGCGGATCTCGAACGGATGCTTGCGGATCGTCTTCTTCAGGCTGCGCGGTGCGTGGAATCCGTCCAGCGGAATGATGCCGCGCGTTTCCGGCCGCACCCAGAACACTTCCGGGTCGTTGGCGCTCTCGGCCATCGGGAAGACACCGGAAGCGTAAGCCCGAAGCAGCAGGTCGGTCGGAATGCGATAGCCTGGTGCGTAGGGGCGGGTCATCGCATCCCCGTGCTATTCACCCTTGGCCAGGTATTTTTCCAGCCAGTGGATGTCGTAGTCGCCATTGGCGATGTCGGGATTGCCGACCAGGTCGCGGAACAGCGGCAGCGTCGTCTTGATGCCGTCGACGACGAATTCGTCGAGCGCGCGGCGCAGCCGCATCATGCATTCGACGCGGTTGCGGCCATGCACGATCAGCTTGCCGATCAGGCTGTCGTAATAGGGCGGGATTTTGTAGCCCGAATACACGCCGGAATCGACGCGGATACCGAGGCCGCCGGGCGTATGGAAATGCGTGATCGTGCCGGGCGAGGGCGTGAAGGTGCGCGGATCCTCGGCGTTGATACGGCACTCGATGGCATGGCCGTTGAACTTGATGTCTTCCTGCTTGACCGACAGCCCGCCGCCCGAGGCGACGCGGATCTGCTCATGCACGAGGTCGATGCCGGTGATCGCTTCGGTCACCGGATGCTCGACCTGAAGACGCGTGTTCATCTCGATGAAATAGAACTCGCCATTCTCGTAGAGGAACTCGATCGTGCCGGCGCCCGAATAGCCGAGATCGGCGATAGCCCTGGCGCAGATGCCGCCGATGCGCGAACGCTCCTCGGCATTGAGCGCCGGCGAATTGGCTTCCTCCCAGACCTTCTGGTGGCGCCGCTGCAGCGAGCAGTCGCGCTCGCCGAAATGCACGCCTCGGCCGGCCCCGTCGCCGAACACCTGCACCTCGATATGGCGCGGCTTCTGCAGATATTTCTCGATATAGACGGCGTCGTCGCCGAAGGCCGCCCCCGCTTCCGACTTGGCCGTCTGCAAGGCGATTTCGAGGTCCGCCTCGGTGTGCGCCACCTTCATCCCGCGGCCGCCGCCGCCGGCGGAGGCCTTGATGATCACCGGATAGCCGATCTCGGCGGCGACGCGCTTGGCTTCCTTCTCTTCGCTGATCGCGCCATCGGATCCAGGCACGACGGGGATGCCGAGACGCTTCGCCGTGCGCTTGGCCTCGATCTTGTCGCCCATGACGCGGATATGGTCGCCTGACGGGCCAATGAAGGTGATGTTGTGGGCCGCTAGGATGTCGGCGAACTTGGCGTTCTCCGACAGGAAGCCGTAGCCCGGATGCACGGCATCTGCGCCGGTGATCTCGCAGGCGGCGACGATCTGGTGGATGTTGAGATAGCTTTCGCGGGACGGCGGCGGGCCGATGCAGACGCTCTCGTCGGCAAGCCGCACATGCATGGCGTCGGAATCCGCGGTCGAGTGGACCACCACTGTCTGGATGCCGAGCTCCTTGCAGGCGCGCAGCACCCGGAGCGCGATTTCGCCGCGATTGGCGATGAGGATTTTCTGGAACATCTCCTGATTGTTCCCGGCTCTACTCAAGAACCACCAGCGGCATTCCGTATTCGACCGGCTGGGCATCCTCGATGAGGATCGCCGTCACCGTGCCGGCACGCGGCGAGGGGATCTGGTTCATCGTCTTCATCGCTTCGATGATGAGCAGCGTCTGGCCTTCCTTGACCTTCTGGCCGACCTCGATGAACGCCTTGGCGTCGGGTGAGGGTGCCAGATAGGCGGTGCCGACCATCGGCGAGGGCACTGCGTTCTTGGACATATCGGGGGCCGCGGCTGCCGTTGCTGGCTGAGCCGCGGCGGTCGCAGGAGCCGCGGCGGGCGCCGGCAGCGCCGCTGCAACCGCATGGACGGCCTGCGCCTGGCGCGAGACGCGCACCTTGAGGTCGCCGAGCTCGACCTCGATCTCGGTCAGATTGGTGTCGTTCAGAATGCCCGCCAGATCGCGGATCAGCTGCTGGTCAACACCGTTCTTTTTTATCGACATTTTCGAGCCTTCTGTTTGGGGG
The DNA here is from genome assembly GCF_006439475.1 of Mesorhizobium sp. B2-8-9. Classification (NCBI taxonomy): domain Bacteria; kingdom Pseudomonadati; phylum Pseudomonadota; class Alphaproteobacteria; order Hyphomicrobiales; family Phyllobacteriaceae; genus Mesorhizobium; species Mesorhizobium sp. B2-8-9. The sequence continues at coordinate 137,192 of NZ_VFTQ01000010.1, forward strand.
TCGGTCACAGGCGTGCCGCCAGTGCCTGCAGCGCGAGCGTGTAGCCGAGCGGCCCGAACCCGCAGATCATGCCGACAGCGACCGGCGCGACCATGGAGACGTGGCGGAAGGGCTCCCGCGCGTGGATATTGGAAAGATGGACTTCCGCGACGGGCAGCGGTGCTGCGGCGCGGATGGCGTCATGGATGGCGATCGATGTGTGACTGTAGGCGCCGGGGTTGATGACGATGCCTGCCGCCTTCTCGCTGGCTTCCTGGATCCAGTCGACCAGATCGCCCTCATGGTTGGATTGGCGAAAATCGATCTCGAGCCCGAGCGCGGCGCCGGCCGCCTTGCAGTCCTCGGCGATGGCCGCAAGCGTCTTGCCGCCATAAATCCCCGGCTCGCGCTTGCCGAGCGCATTGAGATTGGGACCGTTGAGGACGAAAATCGTTTTCAATATGCCGACCTTGTTCTGCGCCGGCCCCAAGCCGGCGCACTGGGCCTCTATAATGGGCATAGCCGCCCGCGAAAAGAGCGCAAGTGCGTTCTTTCGCTGTCCACAGCGGCCGGCTTTTACGCCGCGGGCGCGCCTAGAGCGCGCTTTTTGCCTCTTCGATCTTTTCCGCCAGAACCTGCTGGCCGAGCGCTCCGAAGATCACCTCGTTGCCGACGACATAGGACGGCGTGCCGGTGATCGACAGTTTCGTCGCAAGATCATAGGTGCGCGAGAGCGTTTCGGCGATGCGCGGGTCCTTCATCTTCTCGCGCAGCGCTGCCTCGTCGGCGCCGAGCGAAAGCGCCACCTTGATCGCGGTCGCCTCGGTGGCGCGACCCTGGCCGCCGAGCAGCGCGGTGTGGAATTCACGATACTTCTCCGGATGCATCAGGTGGAACGCCATGGAGACGACGCTGGCCTTCTGCGAATCCGGGCTGAGGATCGGGAACTCCTTGAGCACGAAGCGCAGGTCCGGATCGGACTTGGTCAGCGCCTGCATGTCCTCGATGGCGCGTTTGCAGAAGCCGCAATTGTAATCGTAGAACTCGACGATCGTGACCTTGCCTTTCGGGTTGCCGACGACGCCGTCGAAGGTCGAGTTGAAGATCTCGTCCTTGGAGTTCTTGATGACGCCGAGCGCCGCGAGCCGCTGCTCTTCCTTCTGCTTGGCCTCGAGCGCGTCCTGCACCTCGAGCAGAACTTCCGGATTCTTCAAGAGATAATCGCGGATGATGCCTTCGACCTCCTTGCGATCGATCTTGGTATCGGCGGAGGCCTTGGTATCGGTGGAAGACGTGACCTGGGCGACTTGCACGGTGTCGGCCCTCGCGGGCTGCGGGTTTCCCGCCATGAAACCGAAAGCCAGCATGCCGAGCGCCACCGCCAGACCGCCGGCGCTGCCAAGCAGGATTGCCTTGTTCATATCGTCGTTCCTTTTGCCCGTTCCGGTCCGCCTTGGTCGCCGCCAGGGCCCGGGAGGTTTATTTGAGTTTGTTCGATGGCGTGTAGTTTATAATATCCTGGGCGCGAACCCAGCGGGGTTCGCCGCGCTTCAATTTCTGTTGAGCGCGCATGGCGAAGATCTTAGCGTTTTTGTAGTCGCCCGCATAATAGTGACCCTCGGCGGTGGCAAGATCGGCAGCCGGTATGTCGCCGAGCTCGCCATATGCCTGCGCCAGAAAACGATAGGCTTCGGAATTCTCCCTGTCCCGCGCGACGCCGTTGTTGAGCTGCGTGACAGCCTTTTTCAGCGAATCGGGCGTGCCGACCGCCATTAGCGACTGGCCGACCGAAACCAGCAGCAGGCCGGAGCGCGCGGGATCGAGGCTGGCCGCCTTGGCATAGGCGTCCGCCGCGTCCTTCGGCTTGTTGACCTTCATCAGGATGTCGCCGCGCAATTCGTGGAAATAGGGGTTCTTCGGTTGTTCCTTGATCAGCGCCGCCGTCTTGGCGAGCGCCGCGCCCGGATTGCCGTAAAGATAGGTCTGCTGCGCGTCGCCATAGCGCGAGGCGAGGCTGGTCGGGTTCTTGCGCATCAGCCGCGCGACGGCTGCCTGACCCTGCATATAAGCGGCGATCTTGATGCGCATCATGTCGTGCCGCTGCTGCAGTGCCGGCGGGTCGACAGCGTTGACGAAGGGGCTTTGTTTGACGAGGACTTCGAGGTTGGCGATGCGCTCCTGCGGCATCGGATGGCTGATCCGGTAGGGATCGACCTGAGTGCCGGCGAGCGAAAGCGCGCTCTGGAAGCGGGCGAAGGTCTTCAGCATGCCCATGCCGGACTGGCCGGTGGCGTTCAGATAGGTGATCGCCGAACGGTCGGCGGTGATCTCTTCGGTGCGCTGATAGGCAAGGATCGAGCGCTGCGCCATCTCGCCGCCGCCGGCGGCCATCCCCATGCCGGCGCCGGCAAGACCGCGGCTGTTGGTGGTGGCGCCGGCCACCATGGCGCCGGCGCCGAGCAGCGTGGCGATGATGGCCATGGTCTTGGCGCGGTCGAGCTGGTCGCGCAATTTCTCCTGGTGGCCGCCGGCGATATGGCCGGCCTCGTGCGCGATGACGCCGATGATCTCGTTCGGCGTTTCGGCGGTCACCAGCGCGCCGGTGTTGATGAACAGCCGCCGCCCGGTGACGAAGGCGTTGAAACTCTGGTCGTTGACCAGAACGATGTCGATGCCGTCGTTGGCAAGCCCGGCCGCCTTGAAGATCGGCCGGGCATAATCGCGCACCAGCGCCTCGATCTCGGCGTCGCGCACCACCGGCACGCCTTGCGCGAAGGCGCTGACCGAGCTCGATAAAGCAACGGTGGCGGCCAGCAGAATCGTCGCGAAGCCGCGCGCGGTTCGGCTGAGTGAGGTCGCTTTGCCAATTAACGGTCGGGGTCGGCTCAACATAGGTCCACTGGTAGACGAGCGGGCGAAAGATGAAAAGTCGGCGCCGGCAACTTCCTGCGCGCTTGTGATCCCCACATCAATCGGGCATTTGTGCGGCGCTGTCCCGTAACTAGGGCAGTTAGGGCAAGTCTGCTCTGGCTTGCGTCCAGAATTCGCCGAAATAGAGCAGTTGGAAGAGGTCAGATGGTCGTTTCGCTTTCGCGCCGCGGGGAAGTCGAGCCGTTCCACGCCATGGACATCCTGGCCGAAGCCAACCGGCTGAAGGCTACCGGCGTGCCCGTGGTGTCAATGGCGGTCGGCCAGCCGTCGGATCCCGCGCCGGTCGGCGTCCGCGAGGCGGCGGCCGCGGCTCTGCGGCATGGCCGCATCGGCTACACCGACGCCTTGGGTCTGGCCGATCTGCGCAAGGCGATCGCGGGGCATTACGGCGAGCACTACGGTATCGACGTCGCGCCATCGCGCATTGCCGTCACGACCGGCTCGTCGGCCGCCTTCAACCTGGCTTTCCTGGCCATGTTCGATCCGGGCGACCGTGTCGCCATCGCCGCGCCCGGCTATCCCGCCTACCGCAACATCATGGCCGCGCTCGGTATCGAGATCGTCGAGATAGAGCTCGGCTCGGATGCCTACCTGCATGCCGAGCACCTCAAGGCCGCGCATCGCGGGAAGCCGCTGAAGGGCGTGCTGTTCGCCAGTCCCGCCAATCCGACCGGCGCGGTGATTCCGGCCGATGAGCTTGCCGCGCTGGTGAAAACCGCCGAGGAGCTCGGCATCGCCGTGATCTCCGACGAGATCTATCACAGGCTGGCCTACGCGGCGCCGGATGTCACCGCTCTGGCGCACGGCCCCGGCGTGACCGCGATCAATTCCTTCTCGAAATACTATTGCATGACCGGCTGGCGGATCGGCTGGATGGTGCTGCCGGAAGAGCTTGTGCGGCCGATCGAGCGTGTTGCCCAGAGCCTCTATATCTCGCCGCCTGAACTGTCGCAGGTCGCGGCGATCGAGGCATTCAAGGCAACGCAGGAACTGGAAAAGGTGAAGGCGCGCTACGCCTGGAACCGCGACCTTCTGATGAAGCGTCTGCCGGAACTCGGCTTTGCGCTCGCCGCGCCGATGGACGGCGCCTTCTATGCGTTCTGCGATGTCACTCGCCACACCAACGACAGCATGGCCTTTGCGAGCAAGATGCTGGCCGAGGCGCATGTCGCAGCAACGCCCGGCCGCGATTTCGACCCGCTGCAGGGCCATCGCACCATGCGCTTTTCCTATGCCGGCAGCCATGAGGACATGGTCGAGGCGTTGGCGCGCATCGAACGCTGGCTGAAATAACTGCCATGCCGGAACTCGAGCAAGCACTGGCGGAAGTGGCCGCCGAAATGGCGGAGCGCACCGATCGCGGCGAGGTGGCGAGCTATATCCCGCAGTTGGGCAAGGTCGATCCGAAGAAATTCGGCATTGCCGCCGTGACCAATGACGGCCGCGTCATACTGGCCGGCGATGCCGAGCAGCCCTTTTCGATCCAGAGCGTCTCGAAAGTTTTCACGCTCACGCTGGCGCTGGGCAAGGTCGGCGATGCGTTATGGCTTCGCGTCGGCCGCGAGCCATCTGGCAACCCGTTCAACTCGATCGTCCAGCTCGAGCATGAGAACGGCATCCCGCGCAATCCCTTCATCAATGCCGGCGCCATCGTCGTCTCCGACGTCCTGCTCGCCGGCCATCAGCCGCGCGAGGCGATCGGCGAAATCCTGCGTTTCATCCAGTTCCTCGCCGATGACGAGACGATCATCATCGATCGCGAGGTGGCGGCGTCCGAGCGGGCCACCGGCCACCGCAACTTTGCCTTGGCCAACTACATGAAATCCTTCGGCAATCTCCATCATGCTCCCGAGCTCGCGCTGGGTGTCTATTTCCACCATTGCGCGGTTGCCATGAGCTGCCGTCAGCTCGCCATGGCCGGCCGGTTTCTAGCCAATGGCGGCAGGAATCCGGCGACCGGGCATTCGGTCGTCTCGGCCGAACGGGCACGCCGCATCGGCGCGCTGATGCTGACCTGCGGCCACTATGACGGTTCCGGCGATTTCGCTTTCCGCGTCGGCATCCCCGGCAAAAGCGGTGTCGGCGGCGGCATTCTCGGCATCGTGCCAGGGGTTGCTTCGCTGGCGGTGTGGTCGCCCGGCCTCAACGAGAACGGCAACTCCAAGCTCGGCTCCATCGCCATGGAGAAGCTCGCCCGGATGATGAACTGGTCGATCTTCGCGCCGTAAAACAGCAAAGCGCTGGCGGTTTGCCACCCGGAGCTGCGCTGAAAGGCAGTCGGCGAAAATGAAAAATCCCGCGCCTGATGGGGCGCGGGATTGTTTCAAAAGATCAGCTTAACGATCTGAAAGATCTAGAAAAAACCCTTGCGCTGCCACCAGCCGGCGCGCTTCGGCTTGTCTTCGGCCTTCGCCTCGTCGGAGACGTTCGAAGACACGACGGGAACAACCGGCGCGTCGACTGACTGTGGCTTGCGCCGCGTCGGATGGGCGTTGGTGGCAGGCTCCGCCTCGGTGGCCGCGGAAGCGGCAGCGGCCGGCTCCGGCTCGGGCTGGACAGCCGGGGGCGCGACCTGAGCCTCGGCCACAGGCTCCGATACCGTCTCGGCCGCGGCTTCCTCAGCCACCTTCTTAGCCCTCGAACGGCGGGGCTTCTTCGGCTTTTCGACCGCCTCGGCATCGTCATTAGCCGCGGCGGGAGCAGCAGGTTCCTCGGCAGGAGCAGCCATTGCCGGCTCGCTTACGGCATCCTGGCCTTCAACCGGCTCACCCTCGATGTCGCCGACAGTTTCGCCGGCAACGCCCTCCGAAGCTTCGTCCTCGCGGCGGTTGCGCTTGCCGCCGCGCTTCCCGCGCCGGCGCTTCTTTCCGGAACCGTCGTCGGCAGTGGCCGCCACAACCTCGCCGCCGGCGGTTGCCTCGTCGGCGGCCTCTTGCGTCATATCGTCGTCATCGGTTTCGCCGGCTTCCATCGGCGCCGCCGCGACGTCACCATTGTGGTCGCGGTCGCGATCCCTGCCGCCGCGCCGCCGCCGGCGCTTGCGCCGTTTGCGGTCACGGCCTTCGCCATCCTCGGACCGCTGCTGGTGCTGGCCCTGCTGCGCGTGGCGCGGCTGTTCGGGCTGGACCGAGACTTCCTCCTCCGCTTCCTCGACGACGATCTCGTCCTCGGGCTCTTCCGGCTCGACATAGGCCGGCAGGCTGCGCACCTCAACGAAGCCTTCCGGCTTCTCGGCAATGGCGCCGCGGAAGATCGCGTAGTGCTGGGTGCCGAGCGTCTCGTCAGCCTCGATCGTGATGGTCAGGCCGAAGCGGGCTTCGAGTTCCACCAGGTTGGCGCGCTTGTGGTTGAGCACATAGAGCGCGGTCGCCGACGGTGTGCGCACGATGATGTGGCTGCGCGAATCCTTGAGCAGGAATTCTTCGATCGCCCGCACGACCATCAGCGCCACGGAGGAATCGGAGCGCACATGGCCCGTGCCGCCGCAATGCGGGCAAGGCTTCATGGTCGATTCCAGCACGCTGGCGCGGATGCGCTGGCGCGACATTTCCATCAGGCCGAAGTGTGAGATGCGGCCTACCTGGATACGGGCGCGGTCGTTCTTGAGGTGATCCTTCAGCCGCTTCTCGACGGAGCGGTTGTTGCGGTTCTCCTCCATGTCGATGAAGTCGATGACGATCAGGCCGGCAAGGTCGCGCAATCGCAACTGCCGCGCGACTTCCTCTGCCGCTTCCAGATTGGTGTGGAGCGCCGTCTCCTCGATCGAATGCTCCTTGGTGGAGCGGCCGGAGTTGACGTCGATCGCAACCAGCGCCTCGGTCTGGTTGATGATGATGTAGCCGCCGCTCTTCAGCGTCACCTGCGGCTGCAGCATGCGGTCGAGCTGCGCTTCGATGCCGTTGCGCACGAAGATCGGCGTGGTGTCGCGGAATGGCTGAACCACCTTGGCGTGGCTCGGCATCAGCATGCGCATGAAATCCTTGGCCTCGCGGTAGCCGTCTTCGCCGGAGACAAGGATCTCGTCGATGTCCTTGTTGTAGAGGTCGCGCACCGAGCGCTTGATCAGGCTGCCTTCCTCATAGACCAGGGCTGGGGCCGAGGACTGCAGCGTCAGGTTGCGGACGTTTTCCCAAAGCCGCATCAAATATTCGTAGTCGCGCTTGATCTCGGCCTTGGTGCGGCTCTCGCCGGCGGTGCGCAGGATGACGCCCATGCCCTGCGGCACGTCGAGATCGGCCACGACCTCCTTCAGCCGCTTGCGGTCCTGGGCGTTGGTGATCTTGCGCGAGATGCCGCCGCCGCGCGCCGTGTTCGGCATCAGCACCGAATAGCGGCCGGCAAGCGACAGATAGGTGGTGAGCGCCGCGCCCTTGTTGCCGCGCTCTTCCTTGACCACCTGCACCAAAAGGATCTGCCGGCGCTTGATGACTTCCTGGATCTTGTACTGGCGACGCACCGGCTTGCGGCGGTTGCGGATTTCCTCGAGCGCGTCCTCGGCGCCGACCGATTCGACCTCGTGCTCGTCCGAATGCGAGGCCGAGACGTCCTCCAGCATGCCGCGATCATCGTCGCTAACGGCTGCTTCGCCGCTCTGCTGATCCGCCTGCGGCATCGCCTCGGAAATCACGTCGGCATCGATGCTCGCGGCAATCGAAGTAGGACCGCCTTCGGAAGGCTTGCCATTGTCGTCGTCCGCGGCGTCATCTCCGCCAGTCTCGGCGGCGGGTCCTTCAGCCGCTTCCGATACGGCCTCGACGGCCTCGGAGGCGGTTCCGGCATTTTCTGCCGGGGTAGCGGCGGTCTCGCTGGCGGCTTCCTCGCCCTCGGCTACCGCAGCGGCGGTTTCGTCAACGGCTATTGCTTCGGCCGGGCTTTCCTCGTTCTCCGATGAAGCGTGCTTGTGCTCGCCGCGGTCGCGGTTCTTGCCGCCGCGCCGGCGGTTGCGCCGCCCGCCGCGGTCGCGGGCATGCTGCTCTTCGCCGTTCTCGGTCTCCTCGTCGTCTTCGTCCTCGGCCTCCTGCGCCTCGGCGCGCAGCAGAGCCTGACGGTCGGCGACCGGGATCTGGTAATAATCGGGATGAATTTCGCTAAAGGCGAGAAAACCGTGACGGTTGCCGCCATATTCGACAAAGGCTGCCTGGAGGGACGGTTCGACGCGGGTTACGCGGGCGAGATAGATGTTTCCTTTAAGCTGCTTTTTGTCCTGGGATTCAAAGTCGAATTCTTCGATGCGGTTACCGCGAACGACAACAACGCGTGTTTCCTCCGGGTGGGAGGCGTCTATCAGCATCTTGTTGGGCATTATTTTGTTTCCTGCCGGCAGCCGACGGCCGCAGCTGGCGTGGCAATGCCCGCCGCTGTGCGCCTGTATCTGTGTGCATGCCGGATAATTGAATGTCCGCCGGCCGCCGCTTGAGCGCAATGGCGGTGCCGCCCGCAGCCATTACGGCGCGGTTTGATGCGGACCTTTCCATGATTGCGCTTGAAGCCATCGGCACCCGGCAGAACCTTTTGAACCAAAGCCCGGGCTAAGCCGGACCAGCTTGTTTGCTCATAAAGAGCCGGCGCGGGACAATCCCGGCCGTTTTCCTCACGCAAGCGATTCCCCCGCCACGAGGGCACGCCTGCGAAAATCGTCGCGACCACCTGAGCCTGGAAGGGTAAAGGAGCCGCCTTTGCATCCAGCCTTTGGCAGGAAACTGCTGAGGCGAGCGGTTCCAGGATTGCAGTGATCCAATGTCGCTTTTATGATTTGGCGGGATGGAAGGCAACCCCGATTTCGGATGCCGGCAAAAAGCGCTTCCCTTGGGGAAGGCGCCTTCGTCCCGCCCTATGAAAGGCTTGGTTAACCTTCTCTGAATACCAATCGTTAATCGAGTTGGCGGCCTGACAGGCATTCTGCGAGAAGACCGGGCGCAATGCGTCAAACCGGGAGCGACGGATAAGAGATGGGATCGGCGGGCGCCGCAAACAAGAGAGGTGGGGCCGCCGGGCATCTCCTGCGCGTGACCTGGACTGGCTTGCTGCTGGCGGTCCTGTCCTGTTTCGCCGCCGCCGTGCACGCCGAAACCTTGCTTGGCGCGACCGGCTACAAGATGGCCGGCGACGCCGCCAAGATGCGCATTGTCGTGAATTTCGACCACGAGCCGGACGTCAAATGGTTCCTGCTGCGCGGTCCCAATCGCCTGGTCGTCGATCTGCCGCGCACGCGATTCGCGCTCGACGCCAAGGATGTGAAGCCGCGGGGTCTTGTACGGGCAGTTCGCTACGGCGATCAGGGACATGGCTCGCGCCTGATCCTCACCGGCAAGGGCCCTTTCGTCATCGACAAGCTCGACGTGCTCAAGAATGACGACGGCAGCGGCTACCGCATCGCCATCGATATGTCGGCTGCCTCCGAGCGGGAGTTCGACGAAGCTCTCGCCAACCAGTCGCTGACCACTGGTTCGACGGTTTCGACCGAAAAAGGCGAACGGGTCGGCACCGGACCGGTCTCGGCGCCCGGCCATCGCTTCACGGTGGTTATCGATCCCGGTCATGGCGGCGTCGATGGCGGCGCCGAAAGCTCCGCCGGCACGGTCGAGAAGGACGTCACGCTCGCTTTTGCCAAGGAACTGCGCGACAAGCTGGCCGCGGTCGGCAAATACGATGTCTACATGACACGGGACAACGACGTGTACCTGGCGCTCGACGAACGCGTGCGCATCGCGCGCCAGCACGAGGCCGATCTTTTGATCTCCGTCCATGCTGATACCATCGCCGTCAAAGGTCTTCGCGGCGCCACGGTCTACACGCTTTCCGACAAGGCTTCCGACCCGGAAGCCCAGGCGCTCGCCGATCGCGAGAACCTGTCCGACCAGTTCGCCGGAATGAAGATCGAGGACGACAACAAGGAAGTTACTGACATTCTGATCGACCTGATCCGCCGTGAGACCCATGGTTTCTCGATGAGCTTCGCCCACACACTGGTCGGTCAGCTGTCGACCAGCGTCGGCATGATCAACAATCCGCAGCGCTCGGCCGGCTTCAGGGTGCTCAAGGCCCCGGACGTGCCGTCCGTCCTGGTCGAGCTCGGCTACCTCTCCAATAACAAGGACGAGGCGCAACTGCTGAACGCCGACTGGCGCGGCAAGGCGGCGCAAAGCATAACCAACGCGGTCGCCCTGTTTGCCGCCGCCAAGGCCGGAACCGCGACGGGCGGCTGACCCGCCGGAACCTGCCCGCAGCCGCCGGGCGCCTGCAACCGCAAGCAGCGTTGCATGACGACAACACCCGGCGTTATTATTCGGCAACCGAGTCCTCAAATTTCGCGCTGCCGTATTTTGTCCACATGGCCGCTACATGGGTTTTTCGATTGCGGATTGGGACCGCCCCGGGAAGCTTGCGCGACTGTCGGCTTCGTTTAGGAAATTCCCGAACCTCGGACTGGAGCGGGCATGATTCGTCTCATCGGCTATTTCTTTGGCATCGGCACGACGCTGGCGCTGCTGGTGGCGGCCGGTCTTGCCATCTATATCAGCCATCTGACCAAGGACCTGCCCGACTACGAGGTTCTGGCCAAATACGAACCGCCGGTGACGACGCGCATCCATGCCTCCGACGGCGCGCTGATGGCTGAATATGCGCGCGAGCGGCGTCTCTATCTGCCGATCCAGGCCATCCCGGACCGCGTCAAGGCCGCCTTCATGTCGGCCGAGGACAAGAACTTCTACAACCATCCCGGCATCGACATCACCGGCCTTGGCCGCGCCATCGTCGTCAACCTGCAGAATTTAGGTTCCGGCCGGCGCCAGGTCGGCGCCTCGACGATCACCCAGCAGGTGGCGAAGAACTTCCTGCTCTCTTCTGATCAGACCTATGAGCGCAAGATCAAGGAGATGATCCTGGCCTTCCGCATCGAGCAGGCCTATTCGAAGGACCGCATCCTCGAGCTCTATCTCAACGAAATCTTCTTCGGCTTTGGCGCCTATGGCGTCGCGGGCGCCGCGCTCACCTATTTCGACAAGTCCGTCAACGAGCTGACAGTCGCGGAAGCCGCTTATCTCGCCTCGTTGCCGAAGGGCCCGAACAACTATCACCCCTTCAAGCACGCCGACCGTGCCCTGGAGCGCCGCAACTGGGTCATCGACCAGATGGTCGAGAATGGCTACGTCACCCGCGAGGAGGGCGACAAGGCCAAGGCCGAACCGCTCGGCGTGACGCCGCGCCGCAACGGTTCCTACCTCTTTGCCGGCGAGTACTTCACCGAGGAAGTCCGCCGCCAGATCATCGCGCGCTACGGTGAGAATGCGCTTTACGAGGGCGGCCTGTCGGTGCGCACCACGCTCGATCCGAATGTCCAGCTTATCGCCCGCAAAGCGATGCAGAACGGCCTGCTCAAATACGACATGCTGCGCGGCTATCGCGGTCCGGTGACGCATATCGACGTCACCGGCGACTGGGGCGTGCCGCTCGGCAACGTGAAGGGTCTCGAGGATGTTCCGGAATGGACGCTGGCCGTCGTCCTCGACAGTTCGGCAACCGGGCTGACCATCGGCATCCAGCCGACGCGGCAGATTTCCGGCGATCTGGTCAAGGAGCGCGTCCAGGGCACCGTCAGCAAGGAGGACATGGGCTTCGCCATGCGCCACTTCGTCAACGGCAAGTCCGTTAGGGCGAAGTCTCCGGCGGAAGTGCTGGAGCCCGGCGACGTGATCTTCGTGCAGAAGAACGACGGCTCCGACAACACCTACATGCTGCGCCAGGTGCCGGAGGTCGAAGGTGGCCTCGTCGCCATGGATCCGCATACCGGCCGCGTGCTGGCCATGGTCGGCGGCTTCTCCTACGCGCAGTCGGAATTCAACCGCGCCACCCAGGCGATGCGCCAGCCCGGTTCCTCGTTCAAGCCGATCGTTTATTCGGCGGCGCTCGACAACGGCTACACGCCGGCTTCGGTGATCATGGACGGCCCGATCACCATCCAGAGCGGCAACACCACCTGGACGCCGAAGAACTATGACGGCACGGTCGCGGGCCCGGCCACCTTGCGCTCGGGCATCGAAAAGTCGCGCAATCTGATGACCGTGCGGCTGGCCAACGACATGGGCATGAAGCTGGTCGTGGAATATGCCGAACGCTTCGGCGTCTACGATCATCTGGCGCCCTATCTGCCGATGGCGCTGGGCTCCGGCGAGACGACCGTCATGCGCATGGTGTCGGCCTATTCGATCATGGCCAATGGCGGCAAATCGATCAAACCCTCGCTGATCGACCGCATTCAGGACCGTTACGGCAAGACGGTGTTCAAGCAGGACGAGCGCGGCTGCGAAGGCTGCAACGCCACTGAGTGGAAGAACCAGACCGAGCCGGAGCTGGTCGACAATTCCGAGCAGGTGCTCGACCCGATGACGGCATATCAGATCACCTCGATGATGGAGGGCGTCGTGCAGCGCGGCACCGGCGCCACCATCGGCGAGCTCGGCCGCCACATCGCCGGCAAGACCGGCACGACCAATGACGAGAAGGACGCCTGGTTCATCGGCTTCACCCCGAACCTCGTTGTCGGCCTCTATATGGGCTATGACACGCCGCGCGGCCTTGGCCACGGCGCCACCGGCGGCGGCTTGGCGGCCCCGATCTTCAAGGATTTCATGCGCGTTGCGCTCGACGGCAAGCCGAACACCGACTTCCAGGTTCCCGACGGCATGAAGCTGATCGCAATCAACCGCAAGACCGGCATGCGCGCCGCCGAAGGCGATCCGAACACCATCATCGAGGCTTTCAAGCCTGGCACCGGTCCGGCTGACAGCTACTGGGTGATTGGCATGGGCGCGGATGGCTCGAACGGTTCGGGCGGAGCGCTGTCGCCGCAGGCCAACCAGGCCATCCAGGACGGCGGCGGCGGCCTCTACTGACGTTGCCGGATTTGGCAATGGGCCGGCAGGGTGGTGCCGGCCCATTTCGCTTTACAGGCAGCGATGCCGTGCCTATGTATCGCGCCTATTCCGAAAAGACCGAAAAGACCGAAAAGAACAGGACCGAACCAAGAGCCATGCGCGCGGAAACGCTCAACATCGTCGACGAGATCAGGCAGGCGATAACCCTGCTGAGGAGGCATCTTTGACTGGGATCAGGCTGTAAAGCGGCTTGAATACCTGAATTCGCGCGCCGAGGATTCCAGCCTCTGGAATGACCCCATCGAAGCGCAGAAGCTGATGCGGGAGCGCCAGGAGCTCGAGGACGGCATCGCTGCCGTCAAGGGGATGACCCAGGCGCTGGAAGACAATATCGGGCTGATTGAGCTCGGCGAGGAAGAGGGCGACGACGGCATCATCGCGGAAGCGGAGGCGGCGCTGCGTTCGATGCAGGGCGAGGCGAAGGCGCGCCAGGTCGAAACGCTGCTGTCGGGCGAGGCCGACGCCAACGACACCTATCTCGAAATCCATGCCGGCGCCGGCGGCACCGAGAGCCAGGACTGGGCCTCGATGCTCCTGCGCATGTACACGCGCTGGGCCGAGCGCCGCCGCTTTAAGGTCGAGGTGCTGGAAGTCCATGACGGCGAAGAAGCGGGCATCAAATCCGCCACTGTGATGATCAAGGGCCACAACGCCTATGGCTGGCTTAAGACGGAGTCCGGCGTCCATCGCCTGGTGCGCATTTCGCCCTACGACAGCAACGCGCGGCGCCACACCTCCTTCGCCAGCGTCTGGGTCTATCCGGTTATCGACGACTCGATCGAGATCAATGTTTCCGAATCCGACGTGCGCATCGACACCTATCGTTCCTCGGGTTCGGGCGGCCAGCACGTCAACACTACCGACTCGGCGGTGCGCATCACCCATCTGGCGACCGGCATAGCGGTCGCCTGCCAGGCCGAGCGCTCCCAGCACAAGAACCGCGCCAAGGCTTGGGAAATGCTGCGCTCGCGGCTTTACGAGGAAGAGCTGAAGAAGCGCGAGGCGGTCGCCAATGCCACCGAGGCGTCGAAGAGCGATATCGGCTGGGGCCACCAGATCCGCTCCTACGTGCTGCAGCCCTATCAGCTTGTGAAGGATCTGCGCACCGGCGTCGAAAGCACCTCGCCTTCGAGCGTGCTCGACGGCGACCTCGACGAATTCATGGAAGCCTCGCTCTCGCATCGCATCGACGGCGGCGCAGGCGAAGCGGTGGCGGACCTCGACTAGTACGCTGCAGGAGCGGAGGAAGCCGGTGTCTACGGTACTTGCGGGAAAATGCTTCTGCGGCACCGTCCACTATGAGGTTGCGGACGAATTCGTTTACGCGGCGAACTGCCATTGCTCGAACTGCCGGCGCACGACGGGCTCCGCGTTCAAGCCGTTCGCCGGTATCGAGCGCGACAAGTTCCGGCTCATCGCGGGCGAGGGCGGGCTGCTGATCTTCGGCGACGAGAGCGGCCACGACGCGCATTGCGGGCGATGCGGCTCGCTCATCTATTCGTTGGTCCGCGACGGCGCCTACGTGCATGTCGCCATGGGCACGCTGGTCGACGATCCGACGATACGGCCGAGCGCGCACATTTTTGTCGGGTCCAAGGCGAAGTGGTTCACAATCGCCGACGACCTGCCGCAGTATGATGAGCACGTTCCCGACTGAACGTCTGGAACCAGCTTGAGCCGAATCTCGTTGTCGGGCACCAGATCCGCGCGGCTAACCGCTCATTAACCAAGCCGACGCACGATTCTGGATGGCAGAGGTTGGCGTGAAGCGCGGCATTGCCGTTGCAAGCGGATGCTTGCGCCAGCCAGGGAATCAGACCAGCCTTCGGGCTGGGTAAAAAGCATTTATGGCCGGATGCGGCATATCTGCGACCGACGATCCGGCCACTGGGAAGATACGTTCCGGGAACGGGCAAGCGAAAACGCTTGATGCTCGAAAGGAACGCTTCGATGTCTGCTGCCATATCAAGATCGGCCCAAGCCGTTCGACCGGCTGGCCGACTTTTGTTCTCCCTGTTCGCCGTTGGAGCGATCGCGGCGCTGGCGCCGCCGGCTGCTGCGCACGATGCCCAGCCCACGGCGGCCATGCCGCAAGGCTGGAAATATCCCTTTGCCTGTTGTGCCAACTACGATTGCAAGGAGGTGCCGCAGTCATCGATTAGCGAGCGGCCCGAGGGCTACGTCATAAAAGGTACGGGCGAGGTGGTGGCTTATGCCGACAAGCGGGTCAAGAATTCGCCCGACGGCGAGTACCATTGGTGCGCGCACCAGGCCGGGCTCGACGCCGGCAAGACCATCTGCCTGTTCGTGCCGCCTCCCTCTTACTAGGGCTCCGAACCTGCCGCGGAAGGCGAGGCGCTGGGGCTCGATCCACGGCAGGAGAAGGCTGCCGACCTTGCTGACAGACGGTTGTCAGGACGGTTTCTTTATGTTGCCTTGCACCGAGCAATTCCAGGAAAAGTGCGCAGCGGTTTTCCGTCCGGAATTGCGTGAATCCAAAGTGCGCAATTCCAGGAAAAGTGCGTAGCGGTTTTCCGTCCGGAATTGCGTGAATCCAGAGTGCGCAATTCCAGGAAAAGTGCGTAGCGGTTTTCGGTCCGGAATTGTGTGAAACTAAGGACGCGGCGGACAACGGAGAGGTTGAGTCCATGACCATCAGGGGAAGCTGTCACTGCAAGGCGACAACCTTCGAGGTTGCCGAGGCGCCGCGGACGGTGACGCAATGCACATGCTCGTTCTGCTCGAAGCGGGGCTCGTTATGGGCCTATTATGTGCCGTCGCAATTCAAGCTGACGAGCCCGCCGGAGAATGTCTCCTTCTATCGCTGGGGCTCAAAGACGGTGAAGCATGGTTTCTGCGCCATTTGCGGCTGCGGCACCTTCACCGAGACGCCTGATTGGGCGACCGGAGAGCCGGATTTCGACAACCCGAAGATCAGCGTCAATTCGCGCCTGTTCGATGATTTCGATCTGGACAAGGTCGAGGTGGTGGTCATCGACGGCAAGAATTTGTGGTAGAGCCGACACGGGAGCCACCGCCGGACTTTACCGGCGGCATTCCCGTTCCGTTTTTCGCCGCATTTCATGCTACAAGGCTGCGGAAGGGCTGATTTGGCGCGGTCGCAAAGGCCGCGAATTGGAGAGGGACCAATCTCATGAAGAAGACTGTGCTCGTCGCCGTGGCGACGGCTCTATTGGTGAGCGCCTGCACCACCACCGATCCGTATACCGGCGACCAGAAGATCTCCAACACGGCGGCCGGTGCCGGCCTCGGCGCGCTGGCAGGCGCCAGCCTTGGCCTGCTGGCCGGTGGCAACGACCGCCGCAACGCGTTGATCGGCGCCGGCATCGGCGCGCTCGCCGGCGGCGCGATCGGCGCGACGATGGACCAAAACGAGGCCGAGCTTCGCCGCCAATTGCAGGGCACCGGCGTCAGCGTCACCCGCAGCGGCGACCAGATCATCCTCAACATGCCGTCCGACATCACCTTCAATGTCGACCAGGACGCGGTGAAGCCGGGCTTCTATCCGGTGCTGAACTCGGTCGCGCTGGTGCTGAAGAAATTCCGCCAGACCACTGTGGACGTGTTCGGCCACACCGATTCGACAGGCGGCGACGAGCACAATTTCGACCTGTCGCAGCGTCGCGCGCTTGCCGTCGCCAACTACCTGTCCGGTCAGGGCGTCGATCAGCGCCGCTTCGCCGTCACCGGCTTCGGCAAGACCCGCCCGATCGCATCCAATGCGACCGCCGCCGGCCGCGAGCAGAACCGCCGCGTCGAAATCCAGCTGTCGCCGCTCACCTGAGAAAACGGCGCGCAGAGGCGAAATTCCATCAAGACAAACGGCTCCGAAGGGGGCCGTTTTTGTTTGAAATGGTCCAAAGATGGGTCGAAGGCCTTAGGACATTAGTTTGTTCTAATTAATGCTTTTCCAAAACCAGGGAAAGGACTAACATTCTGCTGTTCCAGAGGGGATGGGGCGGTCAATCGGCCGCGCAATCAACATCTACCGCCCCGGTCTTGCACGGCCAGATCAAGAGAATCTGGGAGGAATGCATGACAAGAACAGCTCGCTTGGGGCGCTGCGGCGTCGTCGTTTTGGCATGTCTTATCGGCACATCGTTCGGGCTCGCTTCGGCCCGGGCCGAGGACGCCAACAAGGCCGACATCGAAGCCTTGAAGAAATCGCTGGCCAAGTATGAAGATTACACCGCCGCTGTTCGCGACCTCTATTTGTCGACAGTCGGCTGCATCCACTATGCCGGCGAGAAGATAGACGGCGCTATGTACTATCAGAAGGGCGCGATGGGCATCCATTTCGTCAACGTCCCGAGCGTCGGCAAGCCGCTCGACCCAATGAAACCCAACGTCCTGATCTACGAGCCGACCAAGAAAGGCTTGAAGCTGGTTGGGGTGGAATGGCTGGTGCCGCTGACGCCGGACACCAAGGAGGTGCCGACGCTGTTCGGGCAGAAATTCATGGGGCCGATGGAAGGCCACTACCCGCTCATTCCGAGGGAGTTCGTCCATTACGACCTGCATGCATGGCTGTTCAGGGACAATCCGAACGGCATGTTCAGCCCGACGAACCCGAACGTGAAATGCAGCAAGGCCGAGTTCCCGATGCTTGAGAAGCCGACCAAGATGATGCCGGGTCCGATGTAGGCATCGCCTTTGGCTGGATTGCTTCAGGCGAAGCCAAAAACGAAACGGCCCCGTGTGAGGGCCGTTTTCAATTCAAGCTATGCTGATATCGGCTTCAGACCTTCGCGACGATCCGCATGAAGGCCGGCACGTCGTCGCCGAAGCCGACGGTTGCGTCGTCTTCTTCCTGACGATGGCGGCCGGGGCGGTCGCGCTGCGGACGGGCGTCGCCGCGCTGCTCGTGACGGCTGCCAGGACCCTTGCGCTCGTTCTCGGAACGGATCGCGTCCTTGCGGGCGCGGCGTTCGGCGATGTCGGCCACTTCGGCGACAGGCTGTTCCTCACGCGCGGCATCGGGAGTCTCGTCGCGCTTTGCGTGACGGTCCTTCTTGCGCTCGCCCCGATCCTTGCGGTCCTCGTCCTTGCGGCCGGCGCGACGCGGGGCGCCGCGGCCGCGGCGCGGCTGCTCCTCGCCCTCGCTCTCGGTCACGGTCGACAGGTCGCCGTCATGCCACTCGATCTTGGTGCCGATCAGCCTCTCGATGGCGTCGACATATTTGGTGTCGGAGCGGGTGGCGATGGTGAAGGACTTGCCTGCGCGTCCGGCGCGGCCGGTGCGGCCGATGCGGTGGACGTAATCCTCGGCGTGGATGGGCACGTCATAATTGAAGACATGGCTGACATCGGGAATGTCGAGACCGCGCGCTGCGACGTCCGAGGCAACGAGGTAGCGCAGCTTGCCGTCGCGGAAATTGGCGAGCATCTGCATGCGGGCGCGCTGGTCCATGTCGCCATGCAGCGCGCCGGCATCGAAATCATGCTTCAACAGCGAGCGGAACAGCTCCGACACCTCGACCTTGCGGTTGCAGAAGATGATGGCGTTCTTCAGATCGGCGTCTTCGGCCTTGATCAGGTCGCGCAGCGTCTCGCGCTTTTCCCAGGGTTTCGAGCCGGACTTGACCAGCCGCTGCGTGATGCTGGTCGCCGTGGAGGCGGCCTTCGAAACCTCGACGCGCACCGGCGCGTGCAGGAACTTCTCGGTGAGCTTGGTGATCTCCGGCGGCATCGTCGCCGAGAAGAACAGCGTCTGGCGCGTAAACGGTATCATCTCGCAGATGCGCTCGATATCGGGAATGAAGCCCATGTCGAGCATGCGGTCGGCCTCGTCGATGACGAGGATCTCGACGCCGTTGAGCAAAAGCTTGCCGCGCTCGCGGTGGTCGAGCAGGCGGCCGGGCGTCGCGATCAGCACGTCGGCGCCGCGCTCGAGCTTCTTGTCCTGTTCGTCGAAGGAGACGCCTCCGATCAGCAGCGCGATATTGAGCTTGTGGTTCTTGCCGTATTTGATGAAGTTTTCCTCGACCTGCGCGGCGAGCTCACGGGTCGGTTCTAGGATCAGCGTGCGCGGCATGCGGGCGCGCGCCCGGCCCTTTTCCAGGCGCGTCAGCATCGGCAGCACGAAGGAAGCGGTCTTGCCGGTGCCGGTCTGGGCGATACCCAGCACGTCCTTGCCGAGCAGCGCATGCGGGATGGCGCCGGCCTGGATCGGAGTCGGCGTGGTGTAGCCGGCATCGGTGACCGCGGAGAGAACCTTCGGCGACAAGCCGAGGTCTGAGAATGTCAACGCTTCTTGAGCGATCGTGGTGTCTGAGGACAAGTGTTTGTTGTCTTTGTTGGTTGGGAAAATCGCGACACAGTAGCCGCGGCAGGCGCCGCGCGCCTGCAAGATCGGTGTTGCAGTTAGGCGCAAGCCCTCGATTTGTCAACAGAAACGGACCGAAATACAGCGATTGTGAAGACGTAACCTTAATCGCGATGCTTAAAGCGGGTCGAGCTGAAACGGTTGAGGCTCCGCGCTTTATATCTTTGCTTGATCACGCCGTATGCCCAAAACCGCTGCGCGCTTTTGGGCGACACGCATTGATCGAAACAATATCCTTGCGCCGCTCAGTAGCGGAACTGCTCGGCAAGGATACGCTCGTTCCAGGAATGGTTCGGATCGAACAGCAAAGTTGCCGTCGCCGTCGGCGATTCCCGCACGGTGACGGAGGCCACCGCCTTGACCTCGGTATGATCAGCCGCGGCATTCACCGGGCGCTTTTCGGCTTCCAGGATGTCGAAGCGCACGGTCGCCTTGTTGGACAGCAGCGCCCCGCGCCAGCGGCGCGGCCGGAAAGGACTGACCGGCGTCAGCGCCAGAAGCGGCGCATCGAGCGGCAGGATCGGCCCATGCGCCGACAGATTGTAGGCAGTGGAACCGGCGGGCGTCGCGATCATCACGCCGTCGCAGTTCAGCTCCTCCAGCCGCACCTGGCCGTCGACGGTGATGCGGATCTTCGCCGTCTGGTAGGATTGGCGCCACAGCGCCACCTCGTTGATCGCCGGCGCCGAAATCGTTTCGCCGTCATGCGTCACAGCGACCATTTCCAGCGGCCGGATCGTCTCGGAGACGGCGTTGGCGATGCGTTCCTCGAGGCCGCCGGCGCGATATTCGTTCATCAGGAAGCCGATGGTGCCACGGTTCATGCCGTAGACCTTCTTGCCCGTGCTCATCGTCTCGCGCAGCGTCTGCAGAAGAAAGCCGTCGCCGCCGAGCGCGATGATGATCTCGGCATCCGCGACAGGCACCTGTCCATAGCGCGCGGACAGGCTTTCCAGCGCCGCGCGGGCGTCGTCGGTGTCGGAAGAAACGAAGGCGAAACGGCTGGCGGCTTTGCTCATGGCTCCCGGAGGGCGACCGTCTGCGGGGCCGCGCCGGCGACGGCGTAGCATGCGCCGCCCACGTCTGTGAAGGGCGCTGCGCCGGACGACGGGCACATCCGACAATCGCGCTTCGTGACAGCCGCTACACGAATGTGATGGCCGCAATGGTTAAGGCGAAGCTTAAACACTCGTAAAGCCGGATCGATCATGTTAGCCGACAGTGGATGGGTTGGCGGGGGCTAGCCAGTCGAGAGACCTGTCTATTGCCGGTAACGCGTCTGATCATAGTCTTCCTGATGATGGGAAGTTTCGCGCTGATGTTCGCCGAGCTGGTGCGTCATTCCGAAGAGATGAGCCAGCGGCCGCAGCCGACAGCTTCCCGCTGCGGCGACGCCACGGGAACACTTTGCCCGCAAAGGGCGCTGTAGGCTTCGCTTCCCTGATCGCTCAGCCGCTCTGCAAGTGGCACCCGGCCTTGCGTTTGCCCGCGACATACTCATCGATGAGTTGCCGGTAGCGCACCTTGCCGAAGCTCGGGAAATGGCCGCCATGCACGACCGAGACGTCGAGCTCGCGCATGGAAAGCAGGGTCCCGACATAGTCATCGATGTCGGAGTGATAGACGTCGTCGATCAGCGGCCCTTCATAAACTATGTCGCCCGACAGCAGGATGCCGGTCTTTTTCTCATAAAGCGCGATCCCGCCGGGCGAATGTCCAGGTGTGTGGATGACCTCGAAGGCGCGGTCGCCGAGATCGACCACATCGCCATGCTCGAGCAGCCGGCCGGCCGGCGCGGGCAGGATGCGGTAGCGCGCCGTATCCCAGCCCACCGGCGCGCCGTCGAACATCGCCTCATTGGCGTAGCGGTCCGCCACCGTCCATTCGTTGCGCGGATCGGCGAGGATTGCCGCTTCGGCGGAGTGCACGCAGCGGTCCGGGAATTCGTGATGGCAGCCGATATGATCGAAATGCGTGTGGCTGGCGAC
The DNA here is from genome assembly GCF_006439475.1 of Mesorhizobium sp. B2-8-9. Lineage (NCBI taxonomy): Bacteria > Pseudomonadati > Pseudomonadota > Alphaproteobacteria > Hyphomicrobiales > Phyllobacteriaceae > Mesorhizobium > Mesorhizobium sp. B2-8-9. Next base: position 158,371 of record NZ_VFTQ01000010.1, read on the forward strand.
GCAGGTAAGCTTGCGCTCGCTCACCAGCGGCACATGGCGTTTCAGGCTGAAATGGCCGAGGCCGGTGTCGAACAACAGGTCGCGGTCGCGCCCGCGCGCATGCCAGATGTTGCAGCGGAAGAACGGTTTTATCCACGGCTCATGGATGAGCGTGATATCGTTGCCCATGCGGATGGTTTCGTACCAGTCCGGAGCCTCGATGACCGGAAGCATACCCATGGATCAGTCCGCCAGCAGGATGATGTCTTGAGCGTTGCACGAAACCGGGATCGTGTCGCCTGTCCGGACGGTGGCGGAAGCGGGCGCCTTGGCGATGAATTGTAGCGCGGTATCCTGCGTCGAGATGGCCAGCACACGCTTGAAGCTGCCCTGGAAGACGACATCGCCGACCTTGGCCGTGCCGAGCGCGACATCGCTCTTCGCTTCGCCGAGGGCGATATGCTCAGGCCTGATGGCGAGCGTGACCTTGGCGCCGGCAGGCGATGCACCTGGCAGTGAAATCGACCCCAACGCCGTCTTGGCCGTGACGATCCCGTTCTTCGCCTCGGTCACGGTGGCGGCAAGGATCGTGCTCTCGCCCATGAAGGTCGCGGAAAAGCGCGTCGCCGGCCGCGCATAGACGCGCTCGGGCGGACCTTCGTCCTCGATGCGGCCGTCGTTCATCACCACGCAATGGTCGGCCAACGCCATCGCTTCCTCCTGGTCGTGCGTGACGTGGATAAAGGCGGTGCCGACGCGCTTGTGGATCGCCTTCAGCTCGTCCTGCATCTGCCGGCGCAGTTTGAGATCGAGCGCACCGAGCGGCTCGTCGAGCAGAAGCACCGCCGGTTCGTTGACCAGCGCTCGGGCGAGCGCCACGCGCTGGCGCTGGCCGCCGGAGAGCTGATGCGGCTTCTTGTCGAAGGCGGCCGCCAGCCCCACGAGAGCGAGCGCCTCGCGCGCCTTGGTCGCTCGGGTCGCGCCGTCGACGCCCTGCATGCGCAGCCCGAAGCCGACATTGCCGCCGACGCTCATATGCGGGAATAGCGCGTAGTCCTGGAACACGGTGGTCGTCGGACGCTTGGCCGGCGGCAGAGCGGTGCAATCCGTGCCGCGGATGAACACTTTGCCTTCGCTGGGCGTGACGAAGCCGCCGAGGATCGAAAGCAGCGTGGTCTTGCCGGAGCCGGACGGCCCGAGCAGGATCGTGTAGCTGCCCGGCTCGATTGCCAGCGAGACGTTCTTCAGCACCGCTAGCTGGCCGAAGCGGTGCGAGACATTGCGGATGTCGACCAAGGGCGCGCTCATGCCGGCTTTCTCCGCAACAGCGTCAATTCGAAAAACACCACCAGGACGATGGAGACGGCAAAGACCAGCGAGCCGACGGCATTGGTCTTGGGATTGAGGCCGGAGCGCAGCAGGTTCCAGATCTCCACCGGCAGCGTCGTCTCGAAGCGGGTGAGCAGGAAGGAGATGACGAACTCGTCCCAGGAGAAGGTCATCGACAGGAAGAAACCGGCGAAGATCGCCGGCGCCATCACTGGCACGGTGATCATGAGCAGCACCTTCCACTCGGCGGCGCCGAGATCGCGCGCCGCGCGCTCGATGTTGATCTGGTGGTCGCCCATCTGGCTATAGATGATGGCAAAGCAGAGCGGCAGGTTGATCACGACATGGCCGATGCCGGCGGCCAAGAGCGACTTCGGCACGCCGGCCCAGTTGAACAGCACCAGCATGCCCATGCCGATGATGAGATAGCTGACGGTCAGCGGCAGTGTGATCAGGCCGCGCAGGATGGCCGAGCCCGGCAGCACGAAGCGGGCGAAACCCCAGGCTGAGAGGAAGCCGAGCGTGACGGAGGCAAGCGAGGAGAGCACCGCCACAAGCAGCGAGTTGAGGAGCGCCGAGGTCAGCCTCGCATCCGACAGCACCGCCTGATACCAGCGCAGCGACGGGCCGGTGAAGGGCGGGATCGGGAAAGACGTGGCCTGCAGCGAGAAAAGCACCAGCACGATCACCGGCAGGAAGATGAAGCCGTATATCGCGATGGCGTAGACCCAGGCGGCGAGGCGGATGGCGGCGCGCATGGTCAGGCCCGCTCGATCTTCAGCCAGCGGGCGCAGGCAAGATAGGCGATGGTCACCACAGCCATCAGGATGATCGACAGTGCCGAAGCCAACGGGAAGTCGCCGCGGCGGCCGATCTGCATCATGACGAGCTGCGGCATGACCAGCTCGTTGTTGCCGCCGAGGATCTGCGGCGTGATGTAGTCGCCGATGCAGAGCACGAAGGTGAGGAAGGCGCCCACCATGATGCCGGGCAAGGTCAGCGGCAGCACCACATGCAGGAAGGTGCGTACCGGCCCGGCGCCGAGATCGGCGGCAGCCTTGCGGTAGCTCGGGCTGAGCTGTTTCAGATTGGCGAAGATCGTCAGCGTCAACAACATGACGAAGAAATGCACGAAGCCGGTGACGGTCGCGAAACGCGTGTTGGCAAGCTGGAGCGGCTCGCCGATCAGCCCTATGCCGGTCAGCGCCCGGTTGATGACGCCGGTCTGCGCCAGCACCAGCAGCCAGGAATAGGAGCGCACGACATAGGAGGTCCAGAACGGCAGCACGGCCAGCATCAGCGCCAGCCGCTGCCAGCGTTCCGGCACCATCTCGGCAAGAATCCAGGCAAAGGGATAGGCAAGCAGGATCGAGATCACGGTGACGATCGCCGTTACCTCCAGCGAGTTCACCATCGCCCGCCAGTAGGACGGATCGGTGAAGAACTGGCTGTAATTGGTCAGAGTGAAGCCGCCGCCTTCATGCGCCGTCAGGCTGGAAAACCCCATGGCGATGAAGGGCAGCACGAAGAAAGCACATGTCCATGCCAGCGCCGGCGTGACCAGCGCCCAGGGCAGGGCACGCGACTTGTTTCCCGCTGATGTCATCGGCCGGTTTACTGCGCCTGCAGCATCTCGGTCCACATATCCTGCATCTTCTTATCGAGATCGGCGCTCGGCGCCGGATAGGCCTGGGCGCGGGCAAGGAAGCCGGGCTGCTCGTCGAAGCGCAGGATCTTCTTCTGATCATCAGTCAGCGCCGCCTTCTTGTTCGAAGGCATGCCCCAGTAGCAGGAAGAGGTGGCAAGCCGCGCCTGGCCCTCGGGGCTCAGGATGTATTGGATGAATTTCAGCGCCATGTCCTTGTTCTTGGAATCCTTGAACATGGCGAGCGACTGCGACCAGAGCACAGCGCCCTCCTTCGGGATCGAGAAGTCGAGCGCGGGGTTCTCCTTGGCAAGGCCAGCCGTCACCCATTCGCCGCCGCCGACCAAGATATCCACCTCGCCGGTGGCAAGAGCCGTCTGGCTGGCTGTGACCTCGCCGACCAGCTTGGCATTGGCCTTCATCTTGAGCAGCTCGGCTTTGAGGGCAGGCAGGTCGGCCTCGGTGAGGTCGGCCGTCTTCTTGCCGATGGCCAGAGCGGCCATGCCGATCACCGGCAGGTAATAGTCGTAGATCGCGACCTTGCCCTTGTATTTGTCGCTGGTGAGCGAGGCCAGCGACTGCATGTCGGCCGGGTCGACCTTGGTCTTGTTGAAGCCGATCGTGTTGTAGCCGAACTTTTCGGTGATGCCGTAGCGTTTGCCGTCGACGATGGTCGACTTGTCCATCGTCACTTCCGGGAAGAGGTCGGCGAAGGGCAGCTTGCCTTCGGGCAGCGGCTCGAACAGGCCTTTCTCGACTCCGCGCGGCACGTCGATGCTATCGATCACCATCACGTCCCAGTCGCCCGGTTGCGACTGGTCGACGATGGCCAGCCCCGCGCCTGTGCCTTCGAATTCCTTGACGTTGACCTTAACGTTGTTGGCTTCCTCGAAGGGCCGCAGCAGCGCCGGATCGGAATGATCGCACCAGATCAGAGCGTTGAGATCGGCGGCCTGGGCGCCGCCGGCCCCGAGGAGCAGAGCCGCGGCCGCGCAAGCGGCTGAAAGATAAGATTTCAGGGTGGAAAGCGGAGTCCGGGCGGTGATGGTCATCGAGTGTTCTCCCTGCCTTGCTGGCTTGTTGGAAGAAAAGTTGAACCAATTCTAAAATTGAGTCAATTATGATTTTGTGGCAGAGAGGCCGATATGAGCGGATTGCGCGAACGGCAGAAGGCGGACCGGCACCGCCGCATCATCGATGCGGCGACGGAGCTGTTCCGCGAGGCCGGCTACGAAGGTGCCAAGATCGAGGCGATCGCAGCGCAGGCCGAGGTCTCGATCGGCACGATCTACAACTACTACCAGAACAAGGGCGACATTCTCGGCGCCATCGTGTCGATGGAGGTCAACGAGGTGCTGAATGCCGGGCGAGGGGTGGTCGCCAACCCGCCCGCCAATGTCGGCGACGCGCTGGACACGCTGATCGGCATCTATATCGAGCACTCGCTGAATTATCTGAGCAAAGAGATGTGGCGCCAGGCGATGGCGATCTCGACGCAACTGCCCGACAGCCCCTTCGGCCAGGCCTACACCGCCCTCGACCGCGAGCTAACCAGGCAGATCAGCGCGCTGATAGTCCGCCTGCAGGAGATCGGGCTTGTGCGCTCGGACATCGACGGGCCGGCGGTGGGCGAGCTGATCTTCAACAACATGAACATGATGTTCATCGAGTTCGTGAAGCGCGACGAGGCAAAGATACCGGAACTGCGCGCGGCGATACGAAGGCAGAACAGGGTGCTGGTGGTGGCGATTGGGGTGTGAAACGAAATCGCTGCCGCCGAAGCGCCCCTAACGGTTGATCAGCCACAGGATCGCCGAGACCACGACGCTGATCAGTATTCCCGTGGTGATGGGAATGTAGAGCCTGAAATGCTCGCGCTCGATCACGATATCGCCTGGTAGCCGGCCAAGGCCGATCCGGCCCACCCAGGGCCATAGCAGACCTACGGCAACCAAACAGAGACCAACGATGATCAGGGTTCGCGACATGCTTCCCCGCGTCTGCGTCACGCCACTAGCGATCATACCGGCGTGCTCAGCCGCGTGCGCTCGCGAACAGCGTTTGTTCGAAGGGCATTGCGGGCGTCTCCGCTACAGGATGGTGCCCCCGGCAGGGATCGAACCCGCGACCTTCGGTTTACAAATTTTGTGCCACAGCACCCCAAAGCGTAACGACGCCTAACGTGCCGACCGGTTAACACATTGATATAGCGCCATTTTAAGCAATTTTTTGGCGCGCACGGCATCGGTTTGCATAACGCTCCATAACGTAATATCACATACCCCGAATTACCCCTGATGTTACCCGGAGCCACAACGATGCCCCAAGCGATACCCGGCCAATTCAAGAAGGCCGCCGCGTTCATTGCCAATTTGGAGCCGACAGCCACCCGGCAAGAAATACCGGACAGCACTCAATCTGGATTGTATCTCGTTATGCAACCAAGCGGCGCTTTATCGTGGGCAGTGAGGACCAAAATAGACGGTAAAGCCGCGAAGGTCACAATCGGGCGCTATGACGAAACCGGCAGCGTCGAACGCGGAGCAATTATCGTATCCGCAACGCAAGCGTTGAACGTTACCCAAGCTCGGGCGCTCGCCGAACATGTGGTTGCAGATGCTCGACGCGGAAACGATCCCCGGCAACAGAAGATCGACAAGACGAGTGTGGCCGCTTGGTTTGACGAATTTATCAAGACCGCCAGGACGACCGGATTTAAGGGCAGGGCGGTCAAAGCAACCACAGCTGACGAATACGAACGCATTATCGCGACCAACATCAAGCCGCACTGGAAACACGTCACGGACATTCGCACGGTCGATTACCGGGACGTTGAAAAGCTCTTGGCGAAGCTATCACCGGGCGCGAGGCGGAACGCCTTTGCGGTCCTGTCCGCTTTCTTCCGCTGGAAGCCGGTTGCGCGGATCATGGGTCGGAACATCATCGAGCTTGCCGAAGCACCGGCCAAACCGACCAGCCGCGACCGCGTGTTGTCCCATGAGGAAATCAAGACAGTTTGGAACGCGTCCGAAAAGTGCGGCTATCCATTCGGTCCGATGACACAATTGCTGCTGTTGACCGGGCAGCGCCGCGATGAGATCGCCAATCTGAAATGGTCCGAAATAGCCGATGACGCAATTACGCTTGAAGCGGCTCGCACCAAGAATTCACGACCGCATGTCGTGCCGCTTGCTCCGTTGGCAAAAACAATAATTGAAGCGCTGCCGAAGATGCACGACGCGGACGGGAATTTGTCGGAATACGTATTCACCACGACCGCAACCACGCCGTTCAGCGGATTCAGCAACGGCAAGAAAGCGCTCGATAAGCATTGCGGCGAACCCGCATTGCCCGATTGGCATTTGCACGATTTGCGCCGCACTTGTGCAACCGAACTCGCCAAGCTTGGAATTAAGCAGGAAGTGACCGAAGCAATCCTAAATCACAAAACGGGTAAAGTGTCTGGCGTCGCCGCGATCTACAATCGGTATGATTATCAAGACGAAAAACGCGATGCGTTAGAAAAATGGGCAACGCGCATTCAGTCAATTATCGCAAACAATGTAGCGATATTCAAAAAGACCGCTTAGGGCTGAGGTTCTGCCGGACTTATCCACAGCGGAGTTATCGAGAGTTATTGACCACTAGACTTTGTTATGGTCGGTTGCCCGTGCCAAAGGTTGGACGACCGATGGTGTGAGGGGCTGGACGGCCCAAGGCCGCGAGGAAGACGCGGCGATAGGGGTTGGACGACCCGAAGCCGGGGAACGGCCCGGCGCTCTGCGATGGATCGCGAGGGCCAGGACTAAGCCATTTCCCTCACCAATAAGGTCTGTCCCATGTCTTCCGTGGAACTTATCCCCGCACCCGTAGTGCGCGCCGCTTGCGGCAACATCACCGATATGACGCTCTATCGCTGGCTTAACGGCTCATGCGATCCCCGAACGGGAAAGGTAACGCCGCCCGTTTCCGACTTTCCCAAACCTCGCATGATCAACAAGCGGCGCTATTGGGTGCGCGCCGAAGTGGAGCAATTCATGCTCGCGCACAGGGGGTGACAAATTCCCCGGTGGCTTACCCGCGCCGCTTTTGGCGGGACTGCGTTTTCAGCAAGTATTTGAGTGAACAACAGTTTTCAAAACCAGAGCAGCGGTTAGTTGATCCGCCGCTCAAAGAAATGGCCGGCAGCGTTGCACCGCTCGCCGGCCTTGAAGGACAATACCAGTGAACGCCCACATATCATTGCCCGCGCACTCGGGCAACGTCGATGTGCCCGCATCGCTCAAGGCACTTCCACAATTCGTCGTCTGGCGGCTTGTGCAACGATCCGGGGAGCCGAAGCCGGCCAAACTTCCGTTTGATCCCAAGACCGGCAATGCAGCGAGTTCAACGGATCGAGCCACGTGGTCGGATTATGAGACGGCAATTGCGGCGCTGGCGTCCGGTCAATATGCCGGACTTGGCTTCGTGTTTACCGACACGGACCATTTCTTCCTATTGGATTTGGACGGTTGCCGCGACGCGCTGACTGGCGAATTGTCTCCCGAAGCTCAAGCGATTTGCCGGCAATTTAGCGGTGCAGCGTGGGAGCTTTCTCAGTCAAATGAAGGTCTCCACATTTTCGGCCGTTGCGATAAGGCGGCACTCGCTATTTTTCGCAACAAATGGGCTGGCTGGTTGGAGTGCTATCGGACGGGACGCTTCGTTGCGTTCGGTCGAAGCGGTATCCAAGGCAATATCGATATCGATTGGACCAACCAGCTGGCTTGCATGATTCCGTTGCGAGCGGCGGGCGAGACGGACGCGCTACAGGAGCCCGCTGAACGCGATCCGCGATGGAACGGCCCGGAAGACGACGGCGAGCTTTTGCAGCGCTTCCTGGCCTCCCTAGGTGGCACGAAAGCTACGCTTGGACACTCCCCGACGAACATTCAACTATGGGAAGCCAATAGTGCCCCATTGGCGTCGTTCTATCCCTCCAGCACTGGAAAACCGTTCGACCACTCGCAAGCCGATCTAAGCTTGATGAACCGGCTCGCCTATTGGACCGGTCGCGACCACGGAAGAATGATCCGGCTGTTTAGCCAATCGGCGCTTGGCAGGCGGGATAAATGGACCAAACACGCATATTACCGGAACAGGACGGCGCTTAATTCCATCGCGCATTGCCGCGTGGTCTACACCGGCAACATGCAAGAACGCCGTGAACGGCAGATAGAAGAAAACCGCCAGATCGGTAGCGACACCGGCCCCATCCACACGCGGGTTTTGACCATTGACGACGCGCTTGCCGATCTCTGGTTTATCATGAGCGCCAAATCGGGTGGAGCAATTGCCGATTCAAAGACCCTAACCGTTCTGCCGGTCGCGACGGCTCAACGCGTTTACGCCGCTTCTAAATATGAAGTCGAGACCAGCACATTTGACCACAAGACCGGAGCTTTCAAAACGCGCTCTCAATCGGTTCTCACCCTATGGGAGCATTCGCCATCTAGGAAGACGATCGATGTTGTGACTTGGAGGCCCAACGCCCCCATCATTTGCGAGGCGCCGGAAAGCCAAGGAACGGGGTTCAACACATGGCGCGGGTTTAGACCGTACACCCTGCCGAACAACGCTCCGTCGCTCGAAGCCGTCTGGAATGAACACCTTACCTACCTTGTCCCAATTGAAGCGGAGCGCGTTCGTTTCGAGCAATGGCTTGCTCACGTTCTCCAGCGTCCGGAAGAGCTTCCCCAATCCGCCTATTTGTTGATTACCGAAGAAACGGGGATAGGCCGAAATTGGCTCTCCAGCGTCCTTGTTAGCCGGCATCGACATTCAAGAAATGCTCGACGGAACATTCAACGGTCGATTGAGCAAGAAATTGCTGGCTGTCGTGGATGAAGCGAAAGCCGGAATGCAAGGCTATAGCCGCTGGAGCCATAGCGAAAAACTTAAGGCAATGATCAATCCGGAAATGCGTCGGATCAACGAGAAGCACGGCCTTGAATACGTCGAATGGAATTGCTGCCGATGGTTATTTTTCAGCAACAATTGGGACGCGCTTCCGTTCGACGCGTCGGACAGACGCTTTAACGTGATTGCCAATCCGACGGTTAGGCAATCGTCGGGATATTATGAGCGGCTTTACAGGCAGATTGCTAACCCGGAATTTATCGCAGCGGTTCGTAGTCGGCTGGAGCATTTGGACATATCGGCGTTCAAGCCCGGCGCAATACCGGAAATGAACGAAGCTAAGCGGAAGGCGCTTGGTGCCATGCAGTCGGATTTGGACGGGTTGATTGGCGCGTTCAGGGATGAATGGCCAGGTCCGGTTGCCGAACGAAGCGACCTCATGAATTACCTGCACGACAACAACATCAAAATACCGGGTGACAAAACGGTCAATAAGCTAATCGAACGCGCGGGGATGACGCTCTCCGGAAAGGTTGGAAGCGGGCTAAACAAATATCGCTTTGTGATCGTCCGCGACTACAGCTTGCAACAGATCGAGGCCGATCCACAGGGGGCCTATGCCAAGGCCGTAGACGCTCGCGGCAAATTTAAATTCGGAGGTTAAATTTGCGTAATTTGCGACTGGACCGGGTTGGACCACGTTTTAGACCTTATTGAATGAATGGGAGGTTTCGCGTGTTAGAAATAGAACGTGGTCCAACCCGGTCCAGCCCGATCTCTCTTCTGAAATCCTGAAAACAGAAACTCGTAGCAGCGTCGCTGCCGGGAGCATCGGTTGCATAGACCGATACGCGGCTAGAAAAAATCGAAGCGAAATCAAACGGTAGACTGCCCGATAGCTCGCCGTGGGTAATCACCGGGGTAAATGGAGGCATCAACTATGGAATGCGAACTGACTTTCTCGAATACGCCAACCGGTCACAAGCAGGCCAGGCTGTTCCTTGCGATTGATCGAATCTGGGCGAACTTCGGACGCTACGTTTGGGATGCTCCGGCTCACCGAGCCGAATTCAATTACGAGGACGAAGCCCTGCACATTGTTTCGTATTTTGACAGCGCAAATATCCGGACCACCGTCTGGCACAACAAGGCGTACAATTCATGGAATGCCATGATTGCAGCCACACGGCTTGGCCAGCAGTTCGTTTCAATCGTGGAAATCGGCGGACCTAACGACCGTCAAATAGTCAGCCCTGACAATTTTTATCTTGCCGATTTGACCGAACGAATGCTGCATGGGCAGGACCAAGACGGCAACCATCACTTTGCTATTTCCTCTCCGGCATATGTTGCCGAATTTCTGGATCGGCAACTCAAGCCGTGGGCGGTTCATCCGGAAGAACCCCGACACAAACTCAAGCCGATCACCCCGGCGTTGATCGCGGAAATTGTTCGACGAGGATACCGATCTAAAGACGTCAACAATTGGGTGAGTCCCGGCGGAAATATCGGCAAAATTCAGTAGTAATTGGCAGCTGTGGATAACAATTACCGATAGTAGACTGTTATTCGCGGTACGAATATTTCTTCTGCGTAGCGATTCGTGGAATTCATGCAGAAGGAATGCGAAACTATGTTGACTAAAAGCTTCAACAGGGTCAGCGGCGACACTCGGGGCGTTCTTTTTAACTGGTCAACTCCCGGCGGTGGCGGCGTGTACAGCTGGTATTGGCCGAACCAGTATAGCGGCGTGGCCAGTGATCTCGACAACGCAGCCACGTCGTTAGCGACGGGCCTTACGGCAGCTGCCGCCTCGATCGAGGCGGCGGACAAGCAATTCAAGCAGGCTAACGACGTAGAGCGGGTGGGGGCAGAGGCGTGCAGTCGGTATTTAGGTCCTGGATTCCGGGCCGTCCGACAGGCGGCTATCAGCGAGCGGCAAACTACGGCCGCCGTGCGCTATTCGTTGCGGCAACCGCTTGAAGCCACTGCCAGCCCGAACGGCACCGCTGTCGATGCAATTCAACGCGTGGAAATCCGGCAAATGCTCCGGTCGCAATTCGGCAATGATCTGGGCGCCGCCTACAAATGGTGTGTCGAAGGCGGATTGAACATTTTGAATGCCGTGGTCCCTTACATCGCTCTGACGCAGTTCAAGGATGATCCCCAGCTAATCGCCTTGCTGGAAAACGAGTTCGCAATCGCCAAAACAATCAAGTTCATGTCGAACGATCCGTCGGACAATTTTTCCACGCCGGCCGATCCGCTCCAAAACCGGATGAGCGATGAGTCATTGCGCATTCTTGCGACGGCGAAGATCGATCAAATTAAGCAGCGCGAGGAGGCCGTAGATATGGCGGCGAAGCTCTTGGTCGCGACGATCAATTTTACGATGCAATCCGCAAACGTGAGCGACTCGCAAGCGCTCGATTTGCTGATGGGCAAACCCGCGTAGGAGGTTCGCCGATACTTCCTCGCGTTCCGGCCGGGTTAATTTCCTTCCTGATTTAGCCCGGCCGGTCTCATAAACACTCCAAAAAATGGCTGACACCCGTGTCAGAAACGCAATGGTAAATCTTACGCCCAACGTCGGCATAGATGATGGAACCGGCAAAGACGAGCGGACCGGCAAATTCCTGCCCGGTCACAAGGGATTTAAAAAGGTCGGTTCGCGCTCAAGGGTTTCCCGGCGCGCCATCGATATGGCCAACGAACACGCTGTCACTGCGATGAATATGCTTGTCGGCGCGATGATGGCGGGCGACTTAAGGGCCGCGGAGATTTTGCTGAAATACGGAGTGGATGCATTCCTCCCAAAGAACAGGACGGTTGAGCTTCCCGACGTTCCGGAAAATCCGACAAGCGAAGAACTCGCTAGGACCGTGCTACAAGCGGCATGGGCCGGGGAGGTAAGCCCTGACGAAGCGAAGCAGCTATTGGAAGCTATTACCGCGTCGAAAAATATCGTTGAGGACGCCGACTTATTGCGCCGCGTCGAGCAGTTGGAAGCGGCCAAACGGGGATAACATGCGTCCCGCTGCGCGTCTCGCCCTGGCAAAACGTTTGGACAAGATCGCTCCCGATCGTGACCGGCAATACCCGCTGGCGCGGCTTAATCGAGACGAACAGGCATTCCTAGATGCGTTCAACATGACGCTGGCAATTATCGCCGATCCCGCACGGCGCTACGCTTACTGCTTGACGAGTGATGGCGCCCATCTGGTAGCGCGGCTTTTCAAGATCACAACCACGGCGTCAATTGCGGAGCGGATAGTGCCGACCGATGCGCCGGAGATTGCACAGGCCAAATGGCACGACTGGATCGCTTGAGCAGCGGATACCCGAACAGACGCCAAGGCGGCAAAGCCAGCGACAAACACCATAGAATTCATTGATCAAAGATGCCATTGACCCAAAGGACGCGGGAAGGGGTAGTCGCGGGGGTATAGACAAGATCCTCAGTAAGGCATTTTATCGGCGCTGGTGATGGATCGCTTTACCAGTATGCGAATCCCATCTTGCTATAGCGACCAGTCAGCTATCCATTGAGGAAGCGCAACCATTTTGGAGATTTGGGCGAGAGCTGCGGCGACTTCGGCGGAATTCCCCCGCGAGGCGCGCGTCAGCCGTCCAATCGCTTCTAGCACGTCGAGCGATGCAGTTCGATCCTTATAACGCGCAAGCATGTCTGCCCAACGAATGAATGCTGCTGCGACGACTGCAACGGTGATCAAGTGGCTCGACGGATCAGTAGGTTCGATATGTCGATGGATAAACCTGTGACGACCTTCAAACACGCTCTTCACGCGAGGCAAAGACCCGCTGCCGCACAGAGTTGACACGTAGTCTTGCATGCTGGACCAGCGCACGCTGTTGTTTTCGCCAAACAAGATATCCAACGAGCCAACAGCGCTAGAAATGAATTGCCCTTGGCTAGCGACATTAAACGACAGCATAAGTGCCCGTGCAGCGCTTTCGAAACTATTTTGTACGTTCCCTCCCGGCAACAATGCCTTGTAAATATCGGGAGCTGCGTTTATTGCTGCATCGATATCAGCGTTGGACCGACGTTGGCCTGACAACATCTGCCAACTCGTCCAGCTGAGGGTTTGATGGTGACCAGACACCAGCAATCTATCCCGCAGAAAGACAAGTGGTAGCTCTGGATGTTCAGGAACTTCCGTCAACCAGATCGGGTGCGGGTGCATCCTTTGGCCGTCGCTGCCATTTTGAAGTTTTATCTCATAGAGCGGCGACCGCAGAAATATGAGATTGAGTGCGGTAATTATGCGCTGAGCCTGCTCCCTGACATTTAGCCACGCAGCTCTTACATCTGAAAAATCCAAATACCGCCTGACAATCAGGAACGCATCAGGTTTCAACCGCTCGCGCAGCATTTCGACGTTGCCACGCAGACTATCTTGGTCCTTGACAAGGCTGGCTATCGAGTCCGCGTCATTCGGCGCGACGAAAGCCCACTCTCGTTCCAGCAGGAGGGGCGAAACTTCATCGAGACCAATCCACAATCCTCGGATTGGAAATAGCCCAAAAGATTCCTCTTTCATTTCGCTTCTCCGGACATCAAACCCTCGCGCCTTATGCATCGGAACGGCTCTAGCGTAGCGCGTTCCTTGATGCACAATCGCCCCCAATTGATATCACCACCAGCCAAGACGCGATCCGTGGATGGACCCGCGCTTTGCGCGACATCATGGGCAACCTTGAACCATTCCGCGAGCGCTTTGAGGATCGCGTTATCTGTGCCCCACGTTTTAGAGGCAGCGTGTGCTTTGTCGCTGCCACTTTTTCTGTTACGCCTAATAAAAAAGGGGGGAGCAAATGACTACTACCGAAACACCTGCGCCATCATCAACTTCACCGAAACACTATTGGCCACTGTACGTTACCTTGTACGGGATAGGTTCGCTGGCGGCTGCCTCCTTGTATGGAGAGATTAAGGCTGACACGCTAAGCTACGGTCTTGGTCTCATCGGAGTGCCCGCAATCGTTGGATGGCTCGCCATGCGAAAGGCGCAGCGCAACCGACAGGTGATATTGGGCTATGTCGTGTTCTTGGGATTCATGGGTGTGCTTTTCTACCAAGAGACGGCCCGCAGAACGAGAGATATGCGAAGCGAGATTGAGGCCGGTTGCATGACTCGAAACCAAGCGGTTGCGGTGCTGCCTCAGAACCAAAAGAAGCAATTTTGCGGGTGCTTCTCGGACGGCCTGGCTTCGTGGGCTGTTTGGCGCACAAGCATCGCAGCCGCTTCATTCAGACCGCTAGAATCTGCCCCGAATGACCCTGCTTTCGTGGCTAAAGCCACGCCGATTTGGAACCAATGTTCCAGCGAACTTACAACCAAGTGACGCCACCTGCTGGTATCGCACGGCGTTATGCCGCTGTGCCCCGTGGCCCCAGTTCGCCGGCGCCGTACGGGTCAACAAGAGCAGCAAACATTCAAACAGACGCTTGTTCGATAAAGCGGACTCCATTTTGTAACAAATTCAATGGGTGTTATCGCTGTCGGGCGACGGGAGCGTAGGCAGGGGTTATCGTCGGGGTAATTCCCAAAGCCCTACGCGACTTTGAACAGGGAAGCGGGTCGTGTTATTCGCTTAATTGCAGCGGGGGTTGATCAGATGGATTTCAGTTCGATTGAAAGCGTGCTTGGCCTGGCATCTACCGCGCTGGGTGCCACAGGAAAGGCGGTCTCCACAGTAGAGGCGGTCAGAAAGTTGCTCGCCTCCGAAAAGAAGTCGGGGAACAGCGAAGCCCAAACGCTTCTCAACACGCTCGCCACCGAATTGACGGCTGCGAACATGATGAATGTGCAGCTTAGCGAGGCAATCAAAGCACTTAGCCGCGAGTTGAAGAAGCAGGACGACTTTGAGAACGAAAAGGCACGATACGAGCTTTTTCAGACGGATCAACACGACATTGTGTTTAGGTTGAGAGGGGATCAGGCGAACGGGCAACCGATGCATTTCATATGCCCGGTGTGTCTCAATGCCGATAGGTTGATCAGCTTCATATCCGGGGAAGGGGACTTCAAAGTCTGCCAGAAGAGCAGTCACCACACCTTCAGGTTCAATAAAACAGGATACGCGCGAGCGGGGAGAGCGAGCACTGACTGGGCTGTTTGACCGTGCCCGACTGCGCCCCCTTCACTCAACCGAGCCATCCGCCCGATCAAGGCCGGGAGACGTGTATATTCGTATCTCGCGTCCTTCAAATGCGGGCCGTATGTCGGCAATTCCCAAGGTTCGCGAGCTTTGGTTGATCTCTCGTTCGAAGTCAGCCTGGAATTGCTCGTCAGCAGCCTCCCCCGTTACCGCATAGCTGTCGACGATGCGAGGGTCACCGAGCTCAAAATGCCTTTGCTCACCCTTCTGGTCCTCCCTGAGAACCGGCCGCTCGACAATAGCAAAGAAGGTCGCTGGACCGACCGTCACCTGCGCCGAGTACAGCAGCCGTTCCGCACCAAGTGGAACCCCCTCAACGTCGGTGAATTCGAGAGTGCAGGACACCCCATAAGCGACAATTTCCCGGAAACGGCGCAACTCTGCCGACGCTGCCGCGATCTCAGCAATCGAAACGCTTATGTCGTCTGCAACGAGCGAGTGAAGGAACGATAGCAGCGGATGGAGTTGGCTCCACCGGCGCGGATCTCTAGCTTTTTCACCGCGCCCTCCAAACGCACGCCTACCTTCGATCCATATTTGTATGTCCGTATCACTGCTGGTAATACGGGCCAGCAATCGGACGTGGGTCACAAGCGCAGCCAGACTGCGACGCTGTTCGATTATAATCTTGCTGTTAAATTGTACAGCGTTGTCATCCGTTGACCAAACTATCTCCAGAAATTCGGATGTGAAACGGGCATACCCTCGCGGAAATTTCGTGTACGCTACCTTGCCCGGAATCGAAATTGCATCGTCCTCGCCTCTTGCCCTTATTTTGATCAGGCAGTCTTTCCACGTTGCTGGCGAGCTTTGAAGTGTTGCGGTACTGGCCATTAGATGACCACGTCGGTCCGCCATTCCGAACCGCTTCGGGGTCATTTCGAAGTTCTGTATTGTTACCTCACCAATGCCCAACAACGCCTTGGCAATTTCATCTGCGTTGTCGGATTGGAAGCTAAACTTTATCGAGCCGCAGCCGTCCTCGTACCCCACGGATTGGAAGGCACTGAGTTTCTGCCTTTGGTAATCAGCGCCAATCTGTGCGATTGTCTTTTCGATCCATTCAATCAGATCGTCTGTATGATCGTCGCTGTCTTCGAAGGAAATTGTCAGCGTCTTTTTGTGAAGTTTTTCGTGCGCTAGGTCGGCTGCCCGCACTGCTTTCAAGCTTTCTGAAATAAGCTCGATCCAGAAGTGCCGCGCATAAATCCTACGTTCACCCGAAGGCAATCTATGAAATAGGACGATGAACCACGGATGGCCTTGTTGCGCCATTCGACGCGCGTTCGACAAAGTGATTGATGTTCGGCGGTAACGGCCAATCGTCGATTTGATTTGCGCGTACGCAGAGCGACCCGCTGGTTGTGCATCCGCTGGAATAAAGTTTGGGTCCGGGGGGAACTCAACTAGGTAATCCCAACCCGTTTCGTCCTCACTGACATTTTGCGGGTGCACGCCGGCATTCGCGCAGATAGTGGCGAACTCATATTCGCTGGCTCTGTCAACTCGGGGTTGCCGATCCATTGGACGCACTCGCCAATTGAGCATTAGTCTAGTCGGATAGCCGGATGGTGCCGCCTGAGGGACTCGAACCCCCGACCAATAGTTTACAAAACTACTGCTCTACCAGCTGAGCTAAGGCGGCACATTTACCCGTACGTATACCCCTGAAACCCGGTTTTGAAAAACGTTGATGCTTTCCAATGTCTTAGATGATTGATCCAGCGAATTACAAAACCGCTGCTCTACCAGCTGAGCTACAAGGGCACGGCGCTCCGGTAGCACATTTTGTGCGCCAGTAAAGACAAAACTCCGTTTCGGGTTCCTAATGGACCGCGTGGCTTGGTCGGCATGCTGAAAAGCGCTGCGCCGCTTCCTACATCTTTGTCGGGTGCAATCGCATCGAACGGGTGCCGCATGATCAGATTCGTCATCATCCTGCCGCTCATCGTCGTGACCTGGCTTCTGCTGGTGAAGGTCATCAGCGATCTGAAGAAGGCCAACATCGACTGGACCGGCGTCGCCACCTTCATCGGTTTCATCGTGCTGGCCTTCTGGCTGAGGCACGTGACGGGGATGGGGTGAAAGAGAGCGAGTAGCGAATAGTGAATAGCGAATAGGATTTGCATTCAGCATATCCCCGCTTTCCCTACTCGCTATTGGCTACTCCCTATTTGCTCAGTCCCGGCGAAAAAAATCGCAAAAATACTTCGAACCTTTTTCCGGGCCGCAGCGACAGACGATCAAGAGGCGGATGGTTCGCCTCTCCAACGAAACAGGAGATCGTCATGTTTAAGCGCACCATCGTTTCCGGCCTCATCGCCGCCACCGTCGCCGCCGGCTCGCTCGTCGGCACCGTCCAGCCTTCGGCCGCCCACGACCATCATCACCGCCGCGAGCTCGGCATCGGCATCGCCGCCGGCGTCGGCGGTTTCGTTCTCGGCAGCCTGCTTGCCCAGCAGCAGCCCCGCAGCGTCTATGTCGAGGACGACGGCTACGACTCGATCCACGTCCGCCGCTGCTATGCCCGCTACGCCAGCTACGACGAGCGCACCGACACCTATATGAGCTACGACGGCCCGCGTTATTGCAGGCTCTAGGAGGGAGCTGAACAAACGGCTGGAAAGAGGGGCTGCGCGCAGCCCCTTTTCTTGCGTTGAACATCTGCCTGATTGGCTTGATTTGGAGCGGACGACGTTTCAGCCTCCAGCAATTCAGGAATTGGGCTTCAGCTCCGGCATTGCCAATCCCGCCGCCTTGCAGGCGCCGATGACCGAAACGTCATTTATCGCAACCAGTTCAAAGCTGTTTCCGGCATCAGGATAGATCTTGCCGATGAAAGGCTCGTTGCCGCCGGGAGAGCCCTTGTCGTCGACATAGCCGCACGCCACCACTTCGTGGCGGCCGTTCAACGTGCGTTCTCCGGCGAGCATCGTTCCGAATCTGGCAGCGATGGGGTTCTTCAGATGTTGGCGAACGCCGGCGGTGATGATCTCTTCCATCGCCAGCGAGATCGGGACGGGATCGACCAGCGAGTAGCTGCTGGGACTGCCGATGGGCTCGACCGGTGCCGCCACGCATCCGCAAAGGGAAGCGGCGGATAGGAGGTAAAGGGTTTTCCGCATCCGTGCCCTTTGGCATGCATTCCGACGCCGCGGCAAGACCGGTCAAGTCCGGCGTCCGTCCTGGTATGGCCGGCCTGCCTTGCTGAGCAACCAACGATGTACAGCGATTTTGCAAGCGTTTAGTCTGGCTTTGACGGCAATCGAGGGGAGGGTCGCTTGGACAAGCAGGATCCCAAGGAAGAACGGGTCGAACCGGTTTTCCGCAACGGCACCATCACAATCGTCGGCATCCTGCTGGCGTTCTCGCTAGGCTTCATCACCCATTGGGCGGCCAACCCTATCCCATGGCAGACCTACCATCTGATTGCCGTCCTGCCGATCCTGGTCGGCATCGCGCTGCAGATCCGGGCGTTGGCCATTCTGCTCGACATCAAATCCCTGCAGCGAAGCATTCATGACCGCGCCAGTCGGATATTCCTCGCCGGCCTCATTTTCGCGGCCTGTGGCGTCGCGCTGGCGATCCTGCTCGATTTCTTCGACATATCGGCAAAGAGCGCATTGCCAGGCGCGTCTTAGAGCAATTCCAGGAAAAGTGTGTGCGGTTTTCCGTTCGGAATTGCGTAAAAACAAAGAGCTAGAGCGGTTCGCCGTTTCCATGAAACGGTGAAACGCTCTAGTAGGCTTTCACGCCGCCGATCATCTTCGTCACTTCGACCGCGGCGTCGCGCACCAGCGGACCGATCTCGGCTAGCCGCTCGGGCGTCACCCGCACCGTCGGTCCGGATACCGAAACGCCGCCGAGCGGCTCGCCGAACTCATTGAAGATAGCGGCGGCCACGCAGCGCATGCCGGGGTGGCGCTCCTCGTCGTCGACCGACCAGCCGCGATGCTTGATAACGGCCAGATCATGGGCCAGCGCCGAAATGTCGGAAAGCGTCTTGTCCGTGTAGCGCTGCAGGCCCGCCTTGCGCAGGATGGCGGCGACCCGTTCCGGCTCGAGATGCGCCAGCACCGCCTTGCCGATGCCGGAAGCATGAAAGGGGCTGCGCGTGCCCGGCCGGAAAAAGGCGCGGATCGCCTGATGCGTCTCGACCTGGCTGACGAAGACGACGCAATCGTCCTCGGCGACGCCGAGATTGGCCGTCTCGCCAGTCTTTTCCATCAATTCCTGCATGACGATGCGGGCGCGGTCGACCAGCTTGCGCCGGCGCAGGAAGGCTGCGCCCATGCGGTAGGTCTCGACGCCGACCGACCAGAGCTGATCGGTCGTGTCGAACTCGACCATGCCGTGGTTTTCCAGCGTCGTCAGCATGCGATAGGCGGTCGAGGCGGCAATGCCGCTTTGCGCCGCGATCTCGCTGAGCGACAGTCCGCTGGCCTCGGCGACGATCGCCAGGATCCGCAGCGCCCGGTCGAGCGACTGCACCGAGGCCGCTTCGGACGGGCCGTTGAAGGCGCGCGGCCGGCCGCGCTGGCGTTTTTCCGTCGTTTCCATCCCGGCCATTTTCGCCGGTTTGACATCGGATGCAATGAAAAAGTTTTTCAGTAATGGCCATGAGCGATTTTTTGGAAAAGGAAAAGTGAAGCGAAATCAGCCGATAACGGCGGTTTTTTAGAAATGGAAAAATATTCTGAAAAAATTGAAAAATCGAACGCACGCTGTCATTGTCAAGCCAACCAACGAAATGGAGACTTGCCATGGCCAGGATGCGCGCTGTCGACGCTGCGGTTCTCGTTCTCGAAAAGGAAGGCATCACCAATGCCTTCGGCGTTCCGGGCGCGGCGATCAACCCGCTCTATTCGGCGCTGAAGGCGCGCGGCACCATCCGTCACGTGCTGGCGCGCCATGTCGAAGGCGCCTCGCACATGGCCGAAGGTTATACGCGGGCCAAGGCCGGCAATATTGGGCTCTGCATCGGGACCTCAGGTCCGGCCGGCACCGACATGATCACCGGCCTCTATTCGGCCTCGGCGGATTCGATTCCGATCTTATGCATAACTGGTCAAGCTCCCCGCGCGCGCCTCAACAAGGAGGATTTCCAGGCCGTCGACATCGCCTCGATCGCAGCACCGGTCGCCAAATGGGCCGTCACCGTCATGGAACCTTATCTGGTGCCGATGACGCTGCAGAAGGCCTTCCATCTGATGCGCTCCTCGCGCCCCGGGCCGGTTCTGGTCGACCTGCCGGTCGACGTGCAGCTTGCCGAGATCGAATTCGACATCGACGCCTATGAGCCGCTCGCTGCCTTCAAGCCGGCGATAACGCGTGCCCAGGCCGAGAAGGCCCTGGCGATGCTCAACGAGGCTGAAAAGCCGCTGATCGTCGCCGGCGGCGGCATCATCAACGCCGACGCTTCCGATCTTTTGATCGAATTCGCCGAAGTCACCGGCGTGCCGGTCATTCCGACCTTGATGGGCTGGGGCGCGATCCCCGACGACCACCGGCTGATGGCCGGCATGTGCGGCCTGCAGACCTCGCACCGCTACGGCAATGCGACAATGCTTGAGGCGGACTTCGTCTTCGGCATCGGCAACCGCTGGGCCAACCGCCATACCGGCTCGGTTGACGTCTACACCAAGGGGAAAAAATTCATCCATGTCGACATCGAGCCGACGCAGATCGGCCGTGTCTTCGCGCCGGATCTAGGCCTCGTCTCGGACGCGGCCGCCGCGCTGAAGATCCTGCTCGACGTCGCCACCGAATGGCGCACGGCCGGCAAGCTGCGCGACTGGTCGGGCTGGGCGAAGGAGTGCCAGCAGCGCAAGAAGACCATGAAGCGCAAGACGCATTTCGAGCAGGTGCCGCTGAAGCCGCAACGCGTCTATGAGGAGATGAACAAGGCGTTTGCCCGCGACACCACCTATGTCACCACGATCGGCCTGTCGCAGATCGCCGGCGCGCAGTTCCTGCATGTCTACAAGCCGCGCAACTGGATCAATTGCGGCCAGGCCGGCCCGCTCGGCTGGACGCTGCCGGCGGCACTCGGCGTGCGCGCCGCCGATCCGGACCGCGACATCGTCGCGCTTTCCGGCGACTACGATTTCCAGTTCATGATCGAGGAGCTGGCAGTCGGTGCCCAGCACAAGCTGCCTTACATCCACGTCGTCGTGAACAACGCCTATCTCGGCCTCATCCGCCAGGCGCAGCGCGGCTTCTCGATGGATTATGAAGTGAGCCTCGCCTTCGAGAACGTCAACCGTGCCGGCGATCCGGAGGCGGGCTACGGCGTCGACCATGTCGCGGTGGCCGAGGCGATGGGCTGCAAGGCTGTCCGCGTGACGAAGCCCGAGGAATTCGCCGGCGCCTTCAAGGAGGCGCAGCGGCTGATCAAGGAACACCAGGTTCCGGTGGTGCTGGAATTCATACTCGAGCGCGTCACCAACATTTCCATGGGCACGGAAATCGACAAGGTCACCGAATTCGAGGAGCTTGCCGAGCGCAATGAGGATGCGCCGACGGCCATCATGATGTTGGATTGAGTTCAGGCGAACGAAGGAGAAAAAGAATGCCGCGCTTTTCAGCCAATCTCTCGATGCTCTTCGGCGAGCATGAGTTCCTGGATAGATTCGATGCCGCCGCCCGCGCCGGCTTCAAGGGTGTCGAATATATCGGCCCGTATGACCATGCCCCGGATGTCGTGGCGGCGCGGCTGAAGAAGAATGGCTTGACACAAGTTCTCTTCAACCTGCCGGCCGGCGACTGGGCGAAGGGCGAGCGCGGCATTGCCGTGCTGCCCGACCGGGTGCCGGAATTCCGCCAGGGCGTCGCCAAGGCGATCACCTACGCCCATGCGCTGGGCTGCGAGCAGATCAACTGTCTTGCCGGCATCGCGCCGCAGGGCGCCGACCGCACGGTGCTGGAGAACGTCTTTGCCGAAAACCTCGCCTTCGCGGCCGAGAAGCTGGAGCAGGCCGGCATCAGGCTCTTGATCGAGCCGATCAACACCCGCGACATCCCGGGCTTCTTCCTGAACTATTCCGACCAGGCTCTGGCGCTGATCGACCGCATCGGCTCGAAGAACCTCTATTTGCAGTACGACATCTATCACATGCAGATCATGGAGGGGGATCTCGCCCGTAGCATCGAGGCCAACCTCGGCCGCATCGCGCATATCCAGCTTGCGGACAATCCCGGCCGTCACGAGCCGGGGACGGGCGAGATCAACTATCCGTTCCTCTACGACCACATCGACCGCCTCGGCTATTCCGGCTGGATCGGCGCCGAATACAAGCCCAAGGCAGGCACAGAAGCCGGGCTCGGCTGGTTCCGCGAGTTCGCCGGGCAGGGCAGCGCGGCGGCTTAAGAGCTGCGGCGAAGCTGCCAATCTCCCCACCTGTGGGGGAGATGGCCGGCAGGCCAGAGGGGGGCGCGAAGGAACGCGACCTCGACAATTACGACGGAGAATAACATGGAAACCATCGGCTTCATCGGCCTCGGCATCATGGGCGCGCCGATGGCGGGCCATCTTCTCGCTGCCGGCTACACGGTCGTCGCCAGCGACCATCGCTCCAAGCCGCCCGCCGCCCTCCTCGCCAGGGGCCTAAAGACCGTTTCCGGCCACGACGCTGTTGCCGGGGCTGCCGACATCATCATCACCATGGTGCCCGACACGCCCCAGGTCGCCGACGTTCTCTTCGGCGAGAATGGCGTCGCCAATGGCCTGTCCAACGGCAAGCTCGTCATCGACATGAGCTCGATCTCGCCGATCGCCACCAAGGAATTCGCCAAGAAGATCAACGATCTCGGCTGCGACTATCTCGACGCGCCGGTGTCGGGCGGCGAGGTCGGCGCCAAGGCGGCCTCGCTCACCATCATGGTCGGCGGCGAGGAAAAGGCCTTCGAGCGCGCCAAGCCAGTGTTTGAGAAAATGGGCAAGAACATCACGCTGGTCGGTCCGAACGGGGTCGGCCAGACCACCAAGGTCGCCAACCAGATCGTTGTGGCGCTCACCATCGAAGCGGTCGGCGAAGCGCTGGTCTTCGCCTCGAAGGCGGGCGCCGATCCTGCCAAGGTCAGGCAGGCGCTGATGGGCGGGCTCGCCGCCTCGCGCATCCTCGAAGTGCATGGCGAGCGCATGATCAAGCGCACCTTCGCGCCCGGCTTCCGCATCGAGCTGCACCAGAAGGACCTCAACCTGGCGCTGGAAGGCGCCAAGGCGCTCGGTGTGTCGCTGCCCAACACCTCGACCACGCAGCAGCTCTTCAATTCCTGCGCCGCCAATGGCGGCGCCAAGGAGGATCACTCCGCGCTGGTCAGGGCGTTGGAGCGGATGGCGGGGCATGAAGTGGGATAGGAGTGAGTAGGAATTAGTGAGTAGTCAGTAGGGAATTCGTGTCCAAGCCTACTCACTACTCACTACTCACTACTCACTACTCACTACTCACTACTCACTACTCGCTAGGAACTTCCTCGCCGCATAAAGGCTCACCGCCGCCGCGTTCGAGACGTTGAGCGAGTGGATGGCGCCTGGCATGTCGAGACGGGCGAGCGTCGTCACCGTCTCGCGGGTTTTCTGGCGCAGGCCCTTGCCTTCCGCGCCCAGCACCAGCGCGATCCTCTCGCCGGCGAAGGTCTTTTCGAGCTCGGCCGGTCCTTCCGAATCGAGCCCGATGGTCTGGAAGCCGGCCTCGTGCAACTGCGCCAGCGCGTCGGCGAGGTTCTTCACCTCGATCTGGTCGATATGCTCGAGCGCGCCGGAAGCGGATTTCGCCAGCACGCCGGATTCCTGCGGGCTGTGACGGGCGGTCGTGATCAGCGCGCCGGCACCGAAGGCGACGGCGGAGCGCAGTATGGCGCCGACATTGTGCGGATCCGTCACCTGGTCGAGCACCAGCACCAGCTTAGTGTCGCCAAGCGCGTCGAGACGCTTCGGCTTGAGCGGCTCGGCCTCGATCAGCACGCCCTGATGCACGGCGTCCGATCCGGTGATCCTGTCGATGTCCTTCGGTTCGACCAGCTCGGCCTTGAAGGGCAGGGCGGCAAGGTCGCCGATCGCCAGCCGTTCGGCGGCGTTGCGCGTCACCAGCATCGTCCTGATCTTGCGCCGCGGATTGTCGAGCGCAGCCCGCACGGTATGCAGGCCGTAAAGCCGCACCAGCCCGTCGGCGGCGGCCTCGCCCGGCGGCATCGGTTGGCGCGGCCGGAATGCCGGCGCCCCGCCCGCCTTCTGGTCGCGATGCGCGCGCCTCAGCTTGGCGTAGTGGGTGTCCTTGCGCGAGCCGGACTTGTTGCTTTTATCGTTGCTCATGGCGGCCTCTATAGCCGTCCCGTCCGGCTAAGGATATGGGCTGGCCAAATGAATGCCGAACATCCTCGAAAAACCCTGGCCGCGCCGGTTGACACCCACCGGCCTTGCCGCCATAAGGCGCTTCGCTGATTTCGGAGAAGATCTTACTCGGGCTCCGGATCGGCGGAAATGCCTCGTTGCATGGCTCCGGCGGCAGACTGGAGAGGTGCCCGAGTGGTTAAAGGGGACGGACTGTAAATCCGTTGGCTTAGCCTACGTTGGTTCGAATCCAACCCTCTCCACCACTGCCGGCCCGGAAGCCCTGAAACGAAAAGTCTCGGACCCGAAAGTGCATGGCGCTTTTCGGATGAATCCGGTACCTCAGTGCAAGGCGCGGGTATAGCTCAGTGGTAGAGCAGCAGCCTTCCAAGCTGAATATGCGGGTTCGATTCCCGCTACCCGCTCCAGATTTCTTCCCGCGAATCCTCAAATGAAACGCCGCGCCGTGGCATGCGGCGCGCTAGCAGGCCACTTCCCTAGCTGTTGAAGGCTGAAACGACCTGATGGTGCTGCGGGATTTGGCCGTTCGGCGTCAGCTTGTCGACGATGCCGGGCAGCGCCGTGGAGAGCTGCTGCAGCAATTCCTGCTCGCTCATCCCGGTGCGCTGCGCGATCTCGCGGATCACCGAGGGCCCAAGCGCCGAGCCGAGATCACCCGGGTTGATCGGTTGGTTCTGGCCGGTGCCGGGCCAGGAGTCGGCGACATTGCCGTGGCCAGCGTTCTTGAGCTTGTCGAGCAGGCCGCCGAGACCGCCGAGCAGGCCGCCATCGGCGGACACGTCAGTTCCCGCAGGCGTCGGCGCCGGCGCTTGCGGCGCGGCCGCCTCTTCGCTTCTGCCGCTCAGCATCTTGCCGACCAAAAGCGCGCCGAGCGCGATCATCAGGGGTTTGGTGATGTTGCCGCCCGGAACGGCATTGTCGAAAAGGCCCATAATGGATCTCCTTGTCCAGCCAAGTCCGCCCGGCCCCAGAATGGCGCAAACAGGCAGAATTTCAAGCTGACTTGAGCTTTTGACAATCATGTGACCATGATGGCGCGGCGGGGGAATTTTGGAGGGAATTATGGGCATTATCAGCTGGATCATTCTCGGCCTTATCGCCGGGTTCATCGGCAGCAAGATCGTCAACAAGACAGGCCAGGGCATGATCATGGATATCGTGCTCGGCATTGTCGGCGCCATCGTTGGCGGGTTGATCTTCAGCGCCTTCGGCTCGTCGGGTGTCACCGGTCTCAACATCTGGAGCCTGATCGTGGCCGTGATCGGCTCGATCGTCGTGCTTTGGGCCTATCACCAGTTTTCGGGCAAGCGCACGCTGTAGAAGGCCAGGGAACAGCCAGTAGGCTGTTGAAGGTCGACCCGACCGGGTCGACCCAGGCTGGAGGCGCGCCGTCAGGCGACCATGGCCAGCCGGCGTTTTCTTTCGTCGAGCGAGACGATGGCGAGACCGCTGGCTAGCACCAGCAGGATGCCGCAAACCGCGAGCGCGTTAGGAAATTGTCCGAACACCAGCAGGCCCGAAATGACCGCCCAGACGGTGAAGCAGTAATAAAAGGGCGCGACCGCGCTTGTCGGCCCGACCCGGTAGGCCATGAAGATGAAGAAATGGCCGAAGATCAGGAACAGGCCGGCGCCGGCGATCAGGAGCAGATGATGTCCTTCGGGCATTACCCATTGCTCGGAGACGAGATGCGCCGCGCCTGAGCCGGCCAGCACCACCACGACCGCGGAGATGGCGACGATCATGCCCGGCACTTCGGCGCCCACCTTGCGCCCGGCAAGGTCGCGCACCGCCGCGAAGGCGGCGTTGCCGAGCGCCAGCAGCGCATAAACCGAAATGCCCTGCATGGTCGGCTGCGCCACCATGAGCGCCCCGACAAAGCCAAGGCCGATCAGCGCCATGCGCGTGGCGCCGATCTTTTCGCCGAACAGCATCGAGGAGCCGACCAGCACGATGAGCGGCGTGACTTGCCCGAGCGCGGTGGAATCCGCGATCTGCATGTTGGCTAAAGCGACGACGTAACACAGGATCGCCAGCAGCTCGAACAAGTTGCGGCGCAGCACCTTGCGCTCGAAGAGCAGCGGGATCTGCCTGGCATAGCCCAGCATCAGAAGCAGCGGCACGCCCCACAGCGTGGCGGCAGCACCCCGCAGCAGGAGAACTTCATAGGGCGGCAATCCGACGGTGGCGAGCTTCATCATCGTGTCGTTGACGAGGTAGGACCCCGTCGAGACGATCATAAACAGCGGGCCGCGGATATTGGATGGAATGAACTGCATCCGGCGAACAAGATCAGAGCGGCGTCGTGGCGGCAATGGGCCAGCCCGGAGCCTTTGATTTTACACGCGGCAGCCCTATATCCGCGCCATATCCCACCGAAATCGACCATTGGTTCGGGTCGAGCAAGAATCCGCTCAGCCACAAGGTACTTGTGTTTTTCAGCCGTTGTCGCTAATCGCCCCGCATTCGACTGAACTGAAGGTCAAGGCCGTCCAAGGAAAGAGACTATGGCAAAAGGTAAATTCGAGCGCACCAAGCCGCATGTGAACATTGGCACGATCGGTCACGTCGATCATGGCAAGACGTCGCTGACGGCGGCGATCACGAAGTATTTTGGCGAATACAAGCGCTATGACCAGATTGACGCAGCACCCGAGGAGAAGGCGCGCGGCATCACGATCTCGACGGCGCATGTGGAGTATGAGACGGCCAACCGTCACTATGCCCATGTCGACTGCCCCGGCCACGCCGACTATGTGAAGAACATGATCACGGGTGCCGCGCAGATGGACGGCGCGATCCTGGTGGTTTCGGCCGCCGACGGTCCGATGCCGCAGACCCGCGAGCACATTCTGCTTGCCCGCCAGGTCGGCGTTCCCTCGATCGTCGTGTTCCTGAACAAGGTTGACCAGGTCGACGACGCCGAGCTGCTGGAGCTGGTCGAGCTCGAGGTTCGCGAGCTTCTGTCGAAGAACGAGTTCCCCGGCGACGACATTCCGATCGTCAAGGGTTCGGCGCTGGCTGCGCTGGAAGATTCCAACAAGACCATCGGCGAGGACGCCATCCGCGAGCTGATGGCGCAGGTCGACGCCTATATCCCGACG